>JAIVHE010000533.1 GCA_020201255.1 Desulfobacteraceae bacterium | reverse complement strand
CCATGGAAAAAGTCCTGGCGGATTACAGCCTTACGGACAAGTTTGATATGGTGGTTACGGCTGCGGATGTCAAAAAAGCAAAGCCTGATCCGGAACAGCTGGAAAAAATCATGACCCGGTTCTTTCTAAGCCCTGACCAGGTGTTGTTCATCGGCGATTCTCTATATGACCAGCAGGCCGCAAGGGCAGCCGGAACCGTGTTTGCCGCCTTTAAGCAGCCTGGTCTTGAAGCGGATATCCATGCTATGGCCATGCAGGATATTTCCCGGGTTTTACAGATAAATGAATAAAATTCTTGACAAATTTGCCAATCATCATTAAATCTTACAAGATTTTTAGTAAAAATTTTATATAAATGTTGGAGCAACATTTATTTTTGGGTTAATACATAAACTGTAAGGAGAATGCGTTATATGTCTAAATTAGTAGCCCCCCACGGTGGAAAAGGTCTGGTATGCTGCAAGCTTGAAGGTGCTGAGCTGGAAGCGGAAAACAAAAAAGCCCAGGGTCTGAAAAAGATCGAGATTTCTTCCCAGGTAAAAGGGGATCTGATCATGCTGGGAATCGGCGGGTTCAGCCCGTTGAACGGTTTCATGACCAAAGCGGACTGGAAAGGTGTGTGTGAAAAATACCTGCTGGCTGATGGTACATTCTGGCCGGTACCGGTGATGCTCGATGCTTCCAAAGAAGATGCGGCCGAGATCAATCAAGGGGATGAAATTGCCCTGGAAAGAAACGGCGAGATCTTTGCCACCATGAAGGTCCAGGAAAAGTTTGAAATGGGGGAAGACGAGAAAAAATGGGAATGTGAAAAAGTATACAAGGGACACGGAGAAGAGTCTGCAGATGATGTGTTCTGGAAAGTTGCCATGGAAGATCACCCCGGGGTTCAGATGGTTATGGCCAGAAAAGAGTTCTGCCTTGCCGGTCCGGTTAAAGTGCTGTCCGAGGGTGAATTTCCGGAAAAATTTAAAGGAGTGTACCTGACTCCTGCGGAAACCCGCGCCATCTTTGATGAAAGAGGCTGGGCCAACGTGGCTGCCATGCAGTTGAGAAACCCCATGCACAGATCCCATGAGCATCTTTGCAAAATTGCTCTGGATGTGTGTGACGGTGTTCTGATTCATTCTCTTATTGGAAACCTCAAGCCCGGTGACATCCCGGCAGACGTCCGGATTGAATGCATTGACACCCTGATCAAAGGCTATTTTGTGCCTGAGAATGTGGTCAATGCCGGTTATCCCCTTGACATGAGATATGCCGGGCCCAGAGAAGGCCTGCTCCATGCCACCTTCCGCCAGAATTATGGTGTCAACAGAATGATCATCGGCCGGGATCATGCGGGTGTGGGCGACTTTTACACCCTGTTTGAGGCCCAGGAAATCTTTGAGCAGATTCCCCAGCCGGTGGAAGATGCCAAAAGACTGCTGTGCGAACCTTTGAAAATCGACTGGACATTTTACTGCCACAAGTGTGACGGCATGGCTTCCATGAAAACCTGCCCCCACACCAAAGACGATCGGGTGATTCTGTCCGGTACCAAGCTGCGGCATGCCCTGTCCAATAACGAAGAAGTGGTTGACCATTTCGGTCGTGAAGAAGTGCTGGTTCTTTTGAGAGCATATTATGCCGGCCTGACAGACAAGGTTGAGGTGAAACTGCAGAGCCACGCAGAAGGCAGCAAAATGTAATCTGATTCAGATTATGCAGTAATAAAAGGGGGGCCTGTTCCAAACATATCGGAACAGGGCCCCCTTGTTTTTTATGCGCCCGGCATGGGCGCTATTCAGGAGTTCAAAATGATGTATAGGTGAAATCCTTCTACACGCCTGACAGGATGGAATGTCAGCAGAGCGGCAAGGCAGTTATGATTATCAATAAAAAATGCTTTGCATTGGTGACTACTCCCGCCACTAAGCTGCCGCTATCCCACAGGGATGACCTTCGGCCTTAGTGGGGGCTTCTTGGGCCTGACAGCCCTGACCCTGTAGCCCCAGGGTCAAAATATTGATAGCGGCATTGTGGTCCCGGTTCAGGACCAGACCGCAATGTAGACATTTGTGTGTTCTCACTGACAATGATTTCTTTACAATCTTGCCGCATCCAGAACACATCTGGGACGTGTAGTGCGGTTTGACAGCAATCAATTCTTTTCCAAGGCCATGTGCCTTATATTTCAGGATAGAGAGGAACTTCCCCCATCCGGCATCAGCAATGGACTTGTTCAA
>JAIVHE010000021.1 GCA_020201255.1 Desulfobacteraceae bacterium | reverse complement strand
ACGGTGAGGCGCAGATGCTTGAACACCTGGCACAGGGCCCGCACCAGGGTGGTTTTACCGGTGCCGGGCCCCCCGGTGATCACCGATACCTTCTGGGCCATCACCTGCCCGACCACGTCCAGCTGCTCATCAGACAATTTCACGGCCATGCCGGTCAACACCTGTTCCAGGATGTCATCACTGGAAATCGTATATTCCGGCACCGGCATGGAAAGCAGGGTGCAAAGCCGGTTTGCAATTCCTTTTTCCGCTGTGAACAGCCGGGTCAGGTATACCCGGTCATCCTGGATCCGGATCTCTTTTTTGTCTGCCAGGACCACCAGAGCAGGTGGGAAAAAGTCCGGATCAACCCCGGCCAGACGGGCACAGGCAAAAAACAATTCTTCTTTGTCTGCATACACATGGCCGTCCCCTTCAAAGGAAAGGAGCTGACAGAGAAGACAGGCCTGCAGGCGGTTTTCATTATTTTTTTCAACGCCTTTTGCCCGGGCCACGGCATCTGCCGTGGCAAACCCGATGGCCGGGATATCCTTTGCAATACGATAGGGGTCGGTTTCCAGAACAGACAGAGCCCCTGCGCCATAGGTCTTGAGTATCAGACCGGCATGGGCCACATTGACATTGTTTTCCTGCAAAAACTGCATCACCCGGCGCACGGCATGGTGGGTGTTCCAGGCTTTTTGGATCATCTGCTGCTTGCCCTTGGCGATGCCGCTAATCTCCATGAGTTTTTTCGGCTCGTTTTCAATGATCTCCAGGGTTCGTTCCGCAAATTTGTCCACAATTCGGTCTGCCAGGGACTTGCTGATACCCTTGATCATGCCGGATCCCAGGTATTTTCGGATACCGGAAACCGTGGCCGGCAAGGTCACTTCATAGGCATCTGCCTTGAACTGGTCCCCGTATTTGGGATGGGATGCCCACTGGCCTTTGAGGGTCAGGGTTTCGCCTTCCGCCACCCCCGCCAGGTATCCCACCACGGTGATGGGGTCCTGAATCTTTTCCACCTGGATGCGGCATACGGTATACTGGTTGTCCGGGTTCTGGTAGGTGAGGCGGGACAACACCCCTTTGATGGTGATCATGGCACTGGTTCCCACAGGATGACGATCAGCAGCGACAGATCCTGTTCATGCCGTTTCAGGGCTGGGAAAACAGAATCAGCCATGTCCCTACTCCGCAACGGCAAAGGCCTGATCAAACCCGTCATTTGCCACCAGGCTGTCACTGAACCGTTCGGCATCCTTGAGATTGGAAAACCGGCCGATGCGCACCCGGTAAAAGGTGCCCCGATAATCTTTGTGCACCACAATATGGGCGTTCAGATAGGATTTGGATAATTTTTTCTTGAAATATTGGGCATTGGTCTTTACCTGGAAAGCCCCCACCTGGACGGTGAAATTGCCCTTCCAGTAATCCAGTGCTTTAAATGACACGGGTGCATCCGTTTTTTTGGAATAAGCTGTGGCCGCACCCAGGGCTGTCACCTTTACCCTGGCAGTGCCCGGACCCAGCATATTGATCCGTTTGGCACCGGTATGGGAAAGATCAATGATCCTGCCTGTGACAAAAGGCCCCCGGTCATTGATCCGCACCCGGATTTTTTGGTTGGTGTCAAGGTTGTGTACCTCCACCCAGGTATTCATGGGCAGGGTCTTATGGGCAGCTGTCATGGCATACATGTCATAAATTTCGCCGTTGGCGGTTTTGCGGCCATGGAATTTTTTGCCGTACCAGGAGGCCAGACCCGTTTGAACAAACCCATGGGCACTGGCAATGGGCGTATACTTCTGGCCGAATACCGAATAGGGCCGCTGGGTGGCCGGCTCTTTGCCGGGCTGTTTCTGGGATGGCGGTGTATGCCCCCTGTCATAGGGTTTGGAATCAAGGGATTTTGAACATCCGGCAGACAGCAGGCAGAACAAAACCAGGATCAACAGGCTCAGTATACTGAAAAACAGAGTTGGATTTTTTTTTGTCATGGGTTAAATGCGTGGAAGACTACATCTTCCATTTTATCGGTGAAAGCAAAATTCATCTGTTCCTGGATATGCCGGGGCACATCCTCCATATCCTTTTTGTTCCATAACGGCAAAATAACAGACCGGATACCGGCCCTGTGGGCGGCAATGATCTTTTCCTTGACCCCTCCCACAGGCAGTATCTCGCCCCTGAGGGTTATTTCACCGGTCATGGCCAGCCGGGGCCGAACCTTTTTCCCGGTGACCAAAGACACCAGTGCCGCCAGCATGGTTACACCGGCCGAAGGCCCGTCCTTGGGAATGGATCCGGCCGGCACATGAACATGGATATCATGGGTGTCAAAAAAGGTTTCATCCACTCCCAGTTCTCCGGCATGGGACCGGATAAAACTCAAGGCCGTGGTGGCGGATTCCTTCATGACATCCCCCAGCTGGCCGGTGAGGGTCATGCCTTTGCCGCCTTTCATGGCAACCGCCTCCACAAATAAAATTTCACCCCCCACCGGTGTCCAGGCAAGACCCATCACCACCCCGGGGGTCTTGATGCGCAGTGCCAGATCCGGCATATTCCGGGCAGGCCCCAGGTATTCATGAAGATCTTCCTGACGGATGACCAGATGGGTTTCGTCTTCTTCCGCTATCTTGGCAGCCACCCCCCGGCACACCGCCCCGATCTGACGTTCCAGGTTCCGCAGGCCCGATTCTCTTGTGTAACCGGTGATGATTTTTTTTACGGCCCCGGCTGTGAAGCGAATCTGGCCGGCAGTGAGACCGTTGGCTTCCCGCTGCCGGGGAATCAGGTACCGGGTGGCTATTTTTTGTTTTTCATCCTCGGTATACCCACTGAGTTCCAGCACTTCCATGCGGTCCCGCAGGGGCCCCGGGATGGTGTGAAGCACGTTGGCCGTGGTCAAAAATATCACATCGGAAAGATCAAAGGACACATCCAGGTAATGGTCGGTAAAGGAATAATTCTGCTCAGGGTCCAACACTTCGAGCAGGGCCGAGGAAGGATCCCCGTGGTAGGAGGAATCCACCTTGTCGATTTCATCCAGCATGAACACAGGGTTTTTTTTGCCGGCTTTCCGGATATTCTGGATAATACGGCCGGGCAGTGCCCCCACATAGGTCCTGCGGTGACCCCGGATCTCTGCTTCATCCCGCACCCCCCCCAGAGAAATACGCACAAACTTTCTGCCCAGGGCCTTTGCAATGGAGCGGCCCAGAGAGGTTTTTCCGGTGCCGGGCGGGCCTGCAAAACAAAGAATGGGTCCTTTGGAATCTTTTTTGAGCTTTCGCACAGCCAGATATTCGAGGATCCGTTTTTTGGGCTTTTCCAGACCATGGTGGTCCTGGTTCAATATGCGGCGGGCTGATTTGATATCCAGCATATCCTTTGATGCCTTTTGCCAGGGAAGACTGGTCAGCCAGTCCAGATAGCTGGATGCCACCACATATTCCGAGGATGACGGATGCATCCGGGACAGGCGCAAAAGTTCCCTTTCCGCTTCTTTCCGGGCTTCCTCCGGCAGGTGATTTTTCTTTATAAGGGCCTGGTATTCAAGGATTTCCACACGTTCATTTTCTGTTTCTCCCAGTTCTTCTCTTATGGCCTTGAGCTGCTGGCGCAGATAATATTCCCGCTGCTGCTTGTCCATATCTTCTTTGACCTGGTTCTGGATCTTGGATCCCATTTCCAGAATTTCCAGCTGGTCATTCACCAGACGGGTGACTTTTTTCAACCGCTTTTTCACATCGGTCAATTCTATCACTTTCTGTTTTTCCCTGACCGGGGCATTGATGGTGGAAGCCACCATATCAGCCAGGACATTGGGATCCTGAAGGGATTTAATCATCTGTGCCATTTCATTGGGCAGGCCGGGTGACAAATTGACGATTTTTTCATATTGTTCTGCGATATTGGCCATGAGGGCGCGGTTTTCAATGCTCCGATCCGCATTTTTACAGGTCAGCACCGCAATGTCGGCCTGTAAATACGGCTTTCCCTGGAGAAATTTCGTCACTTTGAACCGATTCAGACCCTGGATCAGCAGCTGGGCTTTTTCATCCTCCATTTTGGACATTTTTAAAATCATGGCCACTGTACCGACGCGGTACAGATCGTCGGCCGTGTGTTTTGAATCCAGATCAGACCGTCTGGACAGCAGCAGACCCAGCATCCGGCTGCCTGCCATGGCTTCATCAATGAGGTCGATGGCTTCTTTTTGGATCAGCACCAGTGGCAGCACCATTTTGGGAAACAGATTGGTATCGACAATGGGAAGGATGGGAATCGTACCGGGGATATCATTGGTTGAAATGGTTGCAGAAGAAGCGTGGCTGATATCATCCATTGGTATTCCTTTGTATGAACCCTTGCGCTAGATAAAATCCATGGACAGGTTATGTCTGTTCTTGATATTTTCCAGAAATAATTTGCCCAGTGTCAGCTGAAGAAAGCCATCGTTAAAAACAGCGGACACTTTTTCCACATCAATCACACTGGGCAGATACAATACCCTTTCAAACTGGCCGAACTGGATCTCAGCCAACCGATAGGTGGCTGTAGCATCCGGCTGGCTGCATTTTCTGCTTCCTGAAATCTTCACCGCCTTGTTACTGACATCAATCACAATATCCTCTTTTTTCACCCCTGCGATCTCTGCCTGGATAATAATTTCGGTGCGTGTTTCAAATATATCCATCTGGGGTTTCCAGACACGCTTTGAAAAGCAGAATATGGGATTCAAAGATTGAAACATTTCTTCAAAGGACTTTTCTTCAGGGTCATATGTTTCAAGATCATTACCGAAACGAATTTCTATAGGTTCCATAAAAAACTCCTGACGCTGCTGTTCATATGATCGTTTGACCATCGGCAAAAATACCATTTGACCTGTTAAATGTAAAGCACAATAAAAGAAATCCAGCACTTGAAATCTTATTGCATGGATGGTAATGGGATGACCATGAACACACTATCACATCAAACCGCCCTGGAAACCGGCGTATCCAAAGGTATCGGCCAGGCAGAAACAATCCAGTTTGATGTCACCATCCAGGGCCGACTATGTGAACGGCCAGTCATCGGTGTCAACGGCGGGATGGTATAGGTTTTAGTCGGCTCTTTTATCCAGCACATTACGAATAGCCTTGGAAAACTCATACATGGAAAAGGGTTTCTGGATAAATCCATGGCACCCCTGGCTGAGAAGATCTTCCACTTCACCATCTGCAATCTGTCCCATGGTTACAAGGACCTTGATATTTTCCCGGATCTGGCGGATCAGATCAAGTGTTTTTTTGCCACCCATTTTCGGCATGGCTATATCCAGAATCACAAGGGAAATTTCATCCTGGTACATGCGGAAAATCTCCACTGCTTCCAGGCCGTTCCGGGCAGTTATGGGTTTATACCCCAGGCGGGATAAAAAGTTTTTCCCCACATTGATGATCTCAGCCTGATCATCCACCAGCAAGATGGTTTCTGATCCCCCGGGCAGGGCATCCATGTCTGAAGCAACCACAGATGATGACTTGGCTCTGGCTGTGGCCGGTAAACAGACATGGACGGTGGTGCCTTCTCCCAGAGCGCTCTGGACTGTTATGAATCCCCCATGGTTTTTGACAATGCCATATACGGTGGACAATCCCAGACCCCGCCCGCTTTGATTCCCGTTTTTCCGGGTGGAAAAAAAAGGATCAAATATTTTTTTCTGGGTTTCTGCATCCATACCAATACCGGTATCCTGGATACTGATTTTCACATATGAACCGGGTGTAACCACAAAAGGATATCCATGGTCCTCCGGGATGGAGATATTTTTGGTGGAAATCGACAACGTTCCTTCATCCAGCATGGCCTGGGATGCATTACCGATGATATAGAGGCACACCTGCTCCAGCTGGGACTGGTCTGCATCCACCATATCCAGATCCTCTGCATAGGATTCTTGGAAGACCAAATCCTTGCGGGTGGGTTTAAAAAGATTCATGGCCATTTTCACCACCGGGTTGACGTCCAGAACCTTGATCTGGTATTTCCCCCCCCTGGCAAACCCCAGAAGACGTCCGGTCAGTTCGCTGGCTGTTTCCACCAGCTTGGTGATCTGGTGGATATGGGAAATCACTTTTTCGGTGGCAGTCAGATCGATGCGCATCAAAGACAAATGCCCCTGGATACCCATGAGGATATTATTAAAATCATGGGAAATACCCCCTGCCAGTACACCGATGGCTTCCATTTTCTGGGCCTGCTGAAGCTGGATCTGAAGAGATTTTATGTCTGAAATATCGGTGACCACCATCACCGTGCCGGCTGCCGGGTCTTTTTTGTTTAGGCGGGAGGCACGGATACGGCAGTCAAGGGGGGGGCCTTTTTTTCTGGACAACCGGGTTTCCGCCATGCCGGAACCGAACCTGTCCATACCCTTTGCAAGCAAAGCTGCCACGCGTTTGTGCTCTTTTTGTGTAGGGAACACATCTCGGGCATGTTTGTTGTTCAAACTGCCCGGCGTATATCCCAGCATGGCATAGAATGTGTCATTTGCCCAGACAATCAGATCGTTTTGCACGATCCCGATGCCGGCTGGGCATGCGCCGAAAACCGACTGCATCTGCTGGAGACTTGATGACAGGACATCGTTTGAAAGGTTATCTGCCATAAACATGACCATCTCCTGTTCCAAAAAATTATATCGACACATAAAATTGACTGTACATCCAGTACCTGATAAATATAGCAGACTTTTTGGTATTGTTTAAGACAAATGGAAAAAAAATGCATTTTTTGTTCCCCATGCGCGCCTGGCCTGCTTATTTTCCGGCAATGGTCAGCGGCCTTTTGCTGACAGCCTGTTTTCCAGATATCGGGTTGTATTATCTGGCATTTGTGGCCCTGTGCCCATTGCTCATTTCGCTGGAATCCATGACCGCCCGCCAGTCTTTTGCAGCCGGATTTGCTGCCGGATTTGTGCATTTTACCACCCTGCTGTACTGGATTGTACCCACCCTGAGCACCTATGGAGGGCTTCATCTGCTGCTGGCGGTCTCTGCCTTGATCCTGCTTTGCCTGTACCTGTCTTTGTATCCTGCGCTGTTCGCCTTTGCCATCAAAACGCTGCATCCGACACCTGCCCTGATGCCTCTGGCAGGGGCCTGCATCTGGACCGGACTTGAATTTGTGCGCACTTACTTGTTCACAGGATTTGCCTGGGGCGCTCTGGGCTACAGCCAGTATACCGACCGTTTTCTCATCCAGATGGCGGATGTGACAGGGGTGCTGGGTATTTCCTTTGTACTGGTTTTGTGCAATACCATGATCAGCACCTTGTGGATACAGGCCAAATCCTTCAACGGCCATCTGGACAGACACTTTTTTTTCCGTATTTTCACAGGTGTCTCGTACACACTTATTGTCCTGGCAGCTGCCTATATATACGGCATAAACCGAATCCCTCAGGTAGAACAGGCGATGGCGCAGGCTTCAGAGACAAAACTGGCCATTGTTCAGGGAAACATCCGCCAGGATCTTAAATGGAGTGACATTTTTCGCCGGGCCACCATTGAAAAATACGGCCGTTTGTCTTTGGCGGCGGCCCGGTTTGATCCTGATCTGATCATCTGGCCGGAAACCGCCCTGCCGTTTTACTACGGCCATGATCTGGATCTTTCCAACCGGGTGGACCGCTATGTCCGGGAGGCCAAAACCCATTTTCTCATGGGAAGCCCGGCCGTGGAAACCAGCAATGACCATATCCGGTATTTTAACCGGGTATTTTTGCTCAACCAGCTGTCCATACCTGTGGGCACTTATGACAAAACCCATTTGGTGCCCTTTGGGGAATATGTCCCTTTCCAGGACCTGCTTTTTTTCATGGAAAAACTCACACATGAGGCAGGCAATTTTTCCAAAGGAGATGGCGTATATATCCCCCTTGCCTTTGCAGACCATAAAACCGGGATTTTGATCTGCTTTGAAATCCTGTTTCCCTCCATTTCCCGGCAGTTTGTCAAAAACCAGGCCGATATTTTGACCACGGTGACCAATGATGCCTGGTTCGGCCGCACATCAGCTGCGGCCCAGCATTTTTCCATTGCAGTTTTCAGGGCCGTGGAAAACCGCAGAAGCGTTGCCAGGGCAGCCAATACCGGGATATCCGGGTTTATAGATCCCACAGGAAACATTTTCCAGCCAACGCTGCTGTTCTCAGATGCCCTGATTGTCCAGTCCATGCCTGCTTTAACCCGGCTGTCATTTTATACCCGCCACGGAGGATCTTTTTGCTTTTGCCTGTGTTATTGCAATGACCATGGGTTTTATGGTAAAAGGGATACAATATATAAGAAGGAGATAACCCCCATGAATACAGACCTGAAACAGACCATATCATCTCTCACCGCCAAAGCCGACCGCCTCAAGGAGTATCTTTGACCTGCCGGTCAAACAAAGGCGTCTGGGAGAACTGGAGCATTTCATTGCCAGGCAGGAGTTCTGGGATGATCCGGAAAACGCCACCCGGATGCTCAAAGAACAAACCGTCCTGTCCGATCTTTTAGGCCATTGCAACACCATCTGTGCAGACATAGAAGATGCCCGGATGCTGCTGGAAATGGCCCTGGAAGAAAAAGACAGGGAAGCCGAAGCTGACGTTGGCCGGCAGCTGGCAGACATAGAAAAAAAAATCAAACAATTTTCTTTGGACATCACCTTGGACCATGAAGATGATGCCAGGGATGCCTTGGTGTCCATCAATGCCGGTGCCGGCGGCACCGATTCCCAGGACTGGGCGGAAATACTGTTTCGCATGTATACACGGTGGATCGATAAAAAAGGGTATACACTGACCCTCATAGATTTGCAGCCCGGGGATGAAGCCGGTATCAAGGGGGTCACGTTCAAGGTGGCGGGCAAAAACTGCTTCGGGTTCATGAAAGTGGAATCCGGGGTTCACCGCCTGGTGCGCATATCCCCTTTCAATGCCAACGGCAAGCGCCACACTTCCTTTGCCTCGGTGTTTGTGTATCCGGACATCAAAGATGACATCCATATCGATATTGATGAAAAAGATCTTCGCATCGATGTGTTCCGGGCCTCGGGAGCAGGGGGCCAGCATGTGAACAAAACCAGCTCTGCGGTGCGCATCACCCACCTGCCCACCGGCACCGTGGTGCAGTGTCAGCAGGAACCCTCCCAGCACCGGAACAGGGAAATCGCCATGAAGGTCCTTAAATCGAGGCTGTACCAGCTGGAGAAACAAAAACAGGACGATAAAATGCAGTCTTTGCACGACGGCAAAGATGACATTGCCTGGGGCAGCCAGATCCGCTCCTATGTGCTGCACCCCTACCGCATGGTCAAGGACCACCGGACGGATCAGGAAATCGGGGATGTGGACCGGATCCTGGACGGAGACCTGGACGGTCTTATCGAAGGAGTTCTGCTGTCCTGATCATGGATCCGCTGCAGGTCATTGAAAAATTTTATCCGCCGGGGTCTGAAACCCATACCATTCTGGTGCAACACAGCCGGCAGGTGGCAAAAAAAAGCCTGGAAATTGCCCGAAATATGGCAGATACCGACCTGGATCTGGATTTCATTGAAAAAGCGGCCATGCTCCACGACATCGGTATCTTTTTAACCGCATCACCGGGCATCGGCTGCACAGGGGATGCGCCTTATATCTGCCACGGATACCTGGGCCGGGAGCTTCTGGACAAAGAAGGGCTGGATCCGGCTTTCGGTCTGGTGGCGGAACGCCACACCGGGGCCGGCATCTGCCTTGATACCATCCTTCGCCACAACCTGCCGCTGCCCCGGCGGGACATGGTGCCGATAACCCCGGCAGAAAAAATCATCTGCTGTGCCGATAAATTTTTTTCCAAAACCCCGCAGCACCGACACAGAAAAATGACGGTGTCTGACATCATGGCCGAACTCTTCGCCATCGACCCGGCACATGCCCGCAGGTTTTCCCGATGGGCCAAGGCTTTTTATTTGTAACCAGACAGCTACAAAATCTGTTTTAAAAAGAGCTTGGTCCTGTCATGGCTGGGGTTTTTATAAAATTTTTCCGGGGTGCCTTCTTCGACTATCATGCCCTCGTCCATGAAAATCACCCGGTCGGCCACCTCCCGGGCAAATCCCATTTCATGGGTGACGCACACCATGGTCATACCCTCTTTGGCCAGGGTTTTCATCACTTCCAGCACCTCGCCGATCATCTCCGGGTCCAACGCTGAGGTGGGCTCGTCAAACAGCATGATCTTGGGATCCATCGCTAAGGCTCTGGCAATAGCCACCCGCTGCTGCTGCCCCCCGGACAGATTGGAAGGCCAGGCCTTGGCTTTGGCGGAGATACCCACTTTTTCCAACAGCATCCTGGTTTTTTCCTCCCGCTCCTTTTTATGCCGTTTTCTCACCAGTTTCTGGGCCAGATTCACATTGCCCTGCACTGTCAGGTGGGGATACAGATTAAAGGACTGGAACACCATGCCC
>JAIVHE010000532.1 GCA_020201255.1 Desulfobacteraceae bacterium | reverse complement strand
GATCCTTCGGGTACACGCACCGGCAGCAGTCCAATCCGGTCATGGGGTATTGCGGTTACTTCATCTTGTGTCAAAAAATGAAAATCTGTGATACTTTCTTCCCCTGAAAAGGCTTCCAGACTTGTCCTGTCTCCTTGTACCGTCAACCGGTCCCCGGGTGCCAGTCGGTGGTACCGCAGATCTTTGATTTCGACCTGTTCCGGGGTATGCAGGGCCAGCACATGAATACCGTGCTTTCGCCGCAGCCCGCTGTCTGCCAGGGTAGTGCCCGCCAAAGAAGAACCTTCAGCCACAGTGGTTTGGGCCAGATGCAGGTGCTCTGAAATCAGGTTTTGAACAAGATCGGGTGATGCAAGATCAAGGTGTTGGCTGGCGTAAAGCCGCTCCAGGTGATCAGGGCTGCCGTGCACGATAAGGATGTCTTCCGATTCCAGCACATGGTTCGGGCCGGGTGCAAGGATCAGTACACCTTTTCTCTTTATGGCCAGCACTGTGAGGTAAAGGGCTGATCCCAGACGGCTTTCGGTCAGGGTGCGGCCGCTGATGGCAGATTTTTTCGGAATGCGGGTGGTGAAGATATGGGTGTCAAGCTGATATGATGTGCCAAGTGATTTGTGGTTGCCGGAATCCACATTCCCAGACCGGTCGGGAAGCAGATGGCGGCCCGCCGTAACCATAAAAAAAATACCACCCAGGACAATGGCAGCGGTGATGGGGGTGAAATCAAAAATGCCAAAGGGTTCAAGCCCTGCATTGCGCAGCGCATCGGTCACCAGGATATTGGGAGGGGTGGAGATACTGGTGAATGGCCCCCCGAGTAGACAGCCCAAAGCAAGGGGCATAAGCAGCCGGGAAGGGGATCTTCCGCTGCGGCGGGCCAGTTCCATGGTGGACGGCAGCAAAATAGCGGCAACCGTCACGGTATTGATCAATGCCGACAAAAGGCTTGCAAAAACCATCAGTACAATCATGAGGGTGATTTCACTGCCCCGGGCAAAGCGCTGCAAAGGTTGTCCCAGCTGATGGGCGATGCCGGTGCGGGTCAGGCCTGCTGACAGAATAAACAATGCCCATACCGTTACCACGGCAGGACTGCTGAACCCGGCCAATGCCTCCTGGGGGGTGACCAGTCCGGTCAATGCCAGGGCTGATAACACCATCAGCCCCACCAGATCAACCCGCAGCCATCCGCCGATAAACAAAACAAATGCCGCTGTAACAATAGCCAGTAATAGGAAGATTTCCAGACCCATGATACCCGTTTGCAATAAGTGAATAATCAACAGATATTACCGGATTATTCTGTTTTTGTAAATGAAATCACAACCGCTTGTGTGCGCAGCGGATCAGTCCTGTTGTGGTTTCCCAGGAAATGCATTCATCGGTGATGGATACCCCGTATCTGAGGGCACATCCATCCCCCGGGCATTTCTGGCTGCCTTCAAACAGGTTGCTTTCCAGCATCAGGCCGATGATGCCGGGGTTACCATCCAGCCGTTGATCCAGAGCGCTTTTGAAAACAAACGGCTGGCCTGTGAATTTCTGGCCGGAGTTGTCATGGGAACAGTCAATGATGATGCTGTCCAGCAGGTTTCTCTGCCGCAGGAGAATCTGGGTCTTGCCCACGGAAACAGGGTCATAATTGGGGGTGGATCCCCCCCGCAGGACAATATGGCAAAACGGATTGCCGGTTGTGGAAACAATGGATGAGCGGCCTTTGGGATCAATGCCCAGAAAATGCTGGGGAGCGCCCGCAGCCTGCATGGCATTGATTGCAGCAGTAAAGCTGCCGTCGGTGCTGTTTTTAAATCCCACCGGCATGGACAGGCCTGAGGCCATTTCCCTGTGGGTCTGGGATTCCGTGGTCCTGGCACCGATGGCCACCCAGGTGAGCAGACCGGCGATATACTGGGGGGTGATGGGATCCAGGATCTCGGTGGCCGTGGGCAACCCCATGTCATTGATATCAATGAGCAGTTTTCTGGCGGCACTTCCCGGCGCAGGGTCATCATGTTGCCTGCATATTCAAGGGCGGCATCCGGGTCATGGATGGAACAGGGGCCTGCAATGACCAGCAGCCGCTTGTCCTTTCCCGTCAGGATGTTTTCCACGTCTTTGCGGCCGTTGATGACGGTCCTTTCCGCTGTGTCGGACAAAGGCAGTGCCTGTTTCATGTCAGCCGGCGGGGTGAGGGGTTTGAATTCTTTTACGTTGATGTCAAAGGTCTTTTTCATGGCGGTTTCCTTTGCAGGGCAAAACTGCCGCCCAAAGCCACAAAAAAAGCCGCAGGCGGATGTTTCTGCCTGCGGCTTGTGGGTTATGGGGATGGTCTCATGGCAAACCGGGCAGATGGGTATAAAAATAATACCAGAAATAAAAATAGGATCTGTCTGTTTTGCCAAAATTCATTTTATAGTCTCCAAAGTGTTATACAGCTAAACCATATGTAATTTTATTAGTCAAGGGATTAATTACAGTACCCAGTATTCTTTTGTCTTGACAGCAAGCGTGGAAAACAAATATGACTGTAAAAACACATTTGACAATCATCTGGTTACCCGTCAGGGAGTTTTGCCCATGGATATGAAGCGCAACTACTACGAAGATGTTCAACTTGTTACCTCCCCGGTGGTTCTTTTCTGGCTTATCCTTCTTTTTGTCTTCCTTATGGTGTTTCCTTTTATCGTAGGCAATTATTATGTGTATGTAGCCAATTACATTGCCATCAACATTATTGTGGCAGCCGGCCTGAACCTGCTGGTGGGATATACCGGCCAGATCAGTTTGGGCCATGCCGGATTTTTTGCCATCGGGGCCTATGGTACCGTGATCCTTATGGCCAAGGCTGGTTTTCCTTTTCTGCTGGCATTGCCCTGTTCCGCACTGGTGGCGGCTGGATTCGGATTTCTCCTGGGCCTGCCGGCCCTGCGCCTGGAGGGCCCCTATCTGGCCATTGCCACCCTG
>JAIVHE010000531.1:2353-3819 GCA_020201255.1 Desulfobacteraceae bacterium | reverse complement strand
ACAGACAAAACGGTTTCCACCATCCATTTTGGCGATTATGACATCAATATCGATCTGGCCTCCATGCAGCAGGGACCGGGCAAAATCCAAAAAGACCTGGATGAGCGAAGCCTGATGGATTTGCTCGGATTCATCCGGTCCGGTATCCAGGACAAAGCCCAGATGAATGAGGCCCTGATGGTCCTGCATGAAAAAATTTCCGTTCCATTCGCCTGTTTTGCCATGGGGCTTCTGGCCTTTCCGTTGGGTGTTCAATCTCTTTCTTTGCGCCGGTCCTCGGGATTTGGTTCAGGCGTCTTGTGCCTGCTGGTGTATTATTTTTTTCTGGCAGCCGGGTGGTCAGCCGGAGAAACAGGGTATTTCCCGCCGGTTCTGGGGATGTGGCTGCCCAACCTGGTCATGGGGGCGGCTGGAATATACCTGCTCAGGCGAAATGCCCGGGAAAAACCGGTGAAAATACCGGCAATTGTCACCCGGTCGATCCGCCGGATGCAAAATCGTTGTATGAAAATGATGCACCATGACATGTCTGCATAGATACTGGCTCAAGGAGTTTGCCAAATTTTTTGGTGTTATTCAGATCGTTATACTGTTGCTGTTTGTGTGCATTGATTATCTTTCCCGTATGGATAGATTTCTGGAATCTCCTATTTCCCTTGCCCAGGCCCTCTGGTATGTGGTGCTGAAACTGCCGTTCATGTTTGTTCAACTTACACCGGCCGCCATTTTGCTTGCCACCATTGTCGTATTTGGACTGATGAACAAAAACAATGAGCTTACGGCTGTAAAATCTTCGGGAATTTCCGTCTATTTTCTGGTCAAACCTGCACTTTTGGCCAGTGCCCTGCTTGTTGGGATCATGTTTTTCATGGGAGAATCACTGGTGCCGCTGTCCATGGCAAAGGCCAACCATATCCGGCAATATGATATGCGCAAACAGGATCATATTTCCCAGCATCGCAATGATATCTGGATAAAAGACCAGAAAACCCTGGTGCACATCAGATTTTTTGATCCGGTCCAGCAGACGGTGGCCGGTATCTGTGTCACCACCATGGCAGATGATTTTACCCTTGTTTCCAGGATCGATGCACGCCAGGGCCGGTATGAACTGGACCAGTGGCTGCTGGAAGATGTTATTGAACAGACCTATAATCCGGATACCGGTGACTACGATGTGACATTGTCGGATATGAAACTGGTTGAACTGGGCCTTGTGCCCGAGGATCTGGGGCAATTGATCAAGCCTTCTGATGAAATGGGTTTTTTTGAACTCAAGGCATATGTGGATAAGGTCAGAAACGAAGGATATGATGCCACCACCTATCAGGTGGATATGCATGGGAAAATCGCGTTTCCTTTTATCTGTATCATCATGGCCCTGACCGGCGCCGCCACCGGCATGCGCAGTTTTGTAAAAGCCAATCTGCCGGCAGCCATTGCCCTTGGGGTGGTGATTGCCTTTT
>JAIVHE010000531.1:0-2253 GCA_020201255.1 Desulfobacteraceae bacterium | reverse complement strand
CTGCTCTGGTATCCCAGATTGCCTATTTCCCCTTTGATCTTCCCTGGTCGGTTGCCAGGATCAGGCATCTTATCGCACCGGATCTGGTCTGCCTGGTGGAAACAGATCTGTGGCCGGGGTTCCTTGATGCCATGCACCAAAACGATATTCCCGTGGTCCTGGTCAATGCAAGGCTTTCCAGACAGTCCTTTAACCGGTACCGCCGCCTGGGCAGGATATCGGCTCTTTTTTTTTCCGGATTGACCCATATTCTGGTACAGACCCGCCAGGACCAGGACCGGTTCAGGGCATTGGGCGTTTCCAAAGACCGCCTGACACTGGCCGGCAATATCAAATTCGACCAGCCGATCCTGGTGGTGGATGAAAAACAAAAAACAGCGCTCAGGACCTGGTTTGGTGTCCAAAAGACCGATAAGGTCTGGATTGCCGGCTCCACCCATCCGGGAGAAGAAGTGATTCTCGGGGCGGTTTATCACCAGGTGCGGCAGGCGGTGCCGGGGTTGAAAATGATTGTGGCCCCCCGGGATCCGGCCAGATCCGGACAGGTGGCAGATGCCATGGCCCGCGAGGGAACCCGGCCTGTTCTGCTGTCTCACACCCGGCAAAACCCTGTGAATACACCGGTAATGGTTCTGGATTGTCTCGGGGTTCTGGCAGGTGCCTATTCCGTGTGTGATGTGGCCTTTATCGGCGGCTCCCTGGTTCCCTGCGGGGGACACAACCCGCTGGAGCCGGCTGTTTTCAAAAAACCCATAGTATTTGGCCCCCACATGACCGATTTTTTGGGGATTGCAACCCTGCTTCTGGAAAACAAAGCAGCCTGTCAGGTGCCGGACAGGGATGGGCTTGCACAGGCACTGCAGGCCTTTTTGCTGCAGCCGGATCTTGCCGGGGAAACGGGGAGCCGGGCATTTTCCGTATGTTGTGAAAATACCGGTGCAGTGGATCGCACCCTTGATACGCTGGCCGGCCTGGGATTGGTGGATGCCCATGAGTAGGAGACTTACCAGAAAAATCACCGCAATTTCTCAGCGTACCTGCCAAGCGGCACCCGTGTCGCTTGAGGGACTGCTGAAGGCCGCTTCATATGGTTACGGGGCAGTGACAGCCCTGCGCAACAGATTGTACCGGTCCGGGTACCTTGTCTCCAGAAAACTGCCCTGCCCGGTGATCTGTGTGGGCAATATCACTGCCGGTGGTACCGGCAAAACCCCCATGACCATTTATCTGGCTGATCTGCTCACCCGACTGGGCCGAAAACCTGTGGTCATCAGCCGGGGATATAAAGGAAGCCTCAAAACAAATGCTTCGGTTGTGGGCAATGGGAAAGACCTGTTTTTAACCGCAGAACAGGCCGGGGATGAACCCTATATGATGGCCCGGTTGAAGCGGTTTCCCGTGGTGGTGGGAAAAAACAGATACCAGGCAGGTTTGCTGGCCCTGGACCACCTGGCCCCGGATACAGTGGTCCTGGATGACGGATTCCAGCATATTCAGCTGAAACGGGATATGGACCTGCTGCTCATGGACCATGACCACCCTTTGGGCAATGGCCGGATTCTGCCGGCGGGACGTCTCAGAGAACCTGCTGCCCCGGCACTCGCCCGGGCCCATGCCGTTATTTTGACCCGGTGTCCTGAGCCGCTGCCGGACAAACCCCACCTGATTTCCGGCCTGGTGCCGCATCTTCCCATTTTTTACACCCGCCACCAGCCGTTTCCGGCTGCATTTTTTTCAGCGGAAAACAGGCACCGGGATCAGGAAAATCCAGGCCTGGGTGTATTCAAAAACAGGTCTGTGGTTCTTTTTTCGGGCATTGCCGATAACCAATCTTTTTACAAGACCATCACGGATCTGGGAGCAACTATTGCAGCCCACCTTGCATTTGACGACCATCATCACTATACGCAGTCTGATATACACCAGATTCAGGATCTTGCCAGGTCTGTTCCTGCACAACTGCTGGTGACCACCGAAAAGGACTGGGGGAAACTGGACCCGCATATAAAATGGCCCATGGACCTGGCTGTGGTGGGTGTTACAATCGCCTTTGAAAAGGAAAAACAATTTCAATCCTTTGTCAGAAAGCATTTGGATATATGATAATCTGATTGAATTCACTTGTTTTTACAGGTATAAGAAGGCTGCCTTTGCAGTGGATTTATAAAGCGGACCAAAAAAAGGTGGTATCAAATATCATAACAAAACGATATGACATATGACGGTTAGAGATAAAATTGCATACCAGATGAT
>JAIVHE010000225.1:2419-3530 GCA_020201255.1 Desulfobacteraceae bacterium | reverse complement strand
CGGTTCCATGGGCAAAGTTGAGCCGCGCCACATTCATCCCCTGGAGCATTAATTGCTCCAACACTGCCTCCGATCGGGAGGCCGGGCCTATGGTGCAGACGATTTTGGTTTTATGCGCCGGCAACCTCACAGCGCAGCAACCCCCGCGACAGTAAAACATACCAAAAGCCATGTTTCCATAAGTTCAACCTTTTTCATGCCAATCTCTTTTTTTAATAGCGCACTTTGTCCGGAAAATGCCCGACGGGTTACACCCGTTTTCGTCCTTGAATCACCTGGATCAGTATCACAATGATAGCGACCACCAGCAGGGCATGAATAACGCCGCCCATCGTGAAGCCGGTCAACAGTCCCATCGCCCACAAAATCAATAGAACTACAAATATAGTCCAAAGCATGATAATCTCCTTTTTCAGATGTTTTTTCTTCCCATGACCAGAAGCCCGATACCGCCCACACCAGAGCAACTGCACCAATGATGGACGATATCGGGATGGTCCGGCTTATTTTACAACCATACTGTTCTTAACCGATGTAACCCCTTTCACCCTTCGGGTGATTTGCACCGCCCTGGCAGAGGCTTCGGCTGAATTCACAAAACCGCTCAGCTGTACTTCTCCCTTGAACGTCTCCACATTGATCTGGAAAACCTTCAGCATCGGATCCTTCATTATTTCTGCCTTAACCTTGGCGGTTATGACGGAGTCATCCAGATATTCACCCGTGCTTTCCCGTGTCTGTGTTCCCGCACACCCTGCCATGAAGACAGCCAGGAACAATACGACCACCAATTGTCTGATAAAACCGATCTTATTCATAATGACACCTTTCTTTTATAAATTCATTGGATGGAGTTCAACACGCCGGTTCAGGGCCCGTCCCTCGGCAGTATCGTTAGGTGCCACCGGTTTGGAGAATCCGAATCCTTCAACGCTCAGACGCTCTTCTTGAACCCCTTTGTTCATCAGATAAGTCTTTACGGCCTGAGCCCGTTTGATGGACAGGTCATCATTGTAAGCTTTGCTGCCGATACTGTCTGTATGACCTTGAACTTTGACATTAATCTGGGGATGGGTTTTCAAAACGTCTGCAATCTGATCAAGATAATCAA
>JAIVHE010000225.1:0-2258 GCA_020201255.1 Desulfobacteraceae bacterium | reverse complement strand
TCCATGAGCACAGCCCCTTTTTCATCATCACCCACAAGAATGGGATAATAACAAAGCCCCGATCCCAGTTGATCCTTCAGAGCCTGGGCTGCTTTCAGGGTAATGGGGGATTCTAAACTGGCTTCCGGCTGACCGTCACTGATGATAATCACCGCGGTATTACCGGAAACAGCATTCAGTTCCTCTTGCCCGGAGGCGGTAATCGCCCTATGCATGGCGCTTGTACCACCTGCTTCAGATATCTTTTTTAAATTTTCACCCAGGGCATTTGTGGAATATTCCTCCATGCCGTAAAAAAGAACCGTGTTTTTGTCGGAAATTGCAGGGCTGTGACCAAAGGACCGGAGCGCACCGTTCTGGCCCAGTTCCGGCAGGGTCTGATTTATGCGGCTGACAATTTGGGTGGCCACATCAAATTTTTTATTTTCCATGTATGGCTTGTCCATGGAACTGGATGCATCCAGGACAATGACAAAATTATCAATGGATGACTCATACTCGTCTGCGCTGAATGGGGTCAGGGTAAATGCGGGGAGGGTCTGAACCTCCTTTTGGGCATAACACCCCGACACCAGAAAAGCGATGACCAGGATCGTAAAGAATTGAATACTGAAAGATTTCATGATAGTTCTCCTTAACATAGTTGGTTTTTTGGGTCCACGGATGATGTTCCGCGTGATGGATCCGTTTACAGACTAATATAATTCAATTAACGTGCCGGGACTTTTGTATCCGGTTTATAATCGGCATCCTGTTGACCGTCAGGGGTGTCAGGCCGTAAAGAATGCGATATCAACGGCATTGAAAAACAGGAAATAAGGTCATATTCAGCCCTTGGTCATATATGACCTAATTTTTATAAGCTTTATAAGCTTCTTAATGGGTTCCAGCAGATCCCTTTTTGCTGATTCTCCATAGATACAAGGGTGATAGATCACGTTGTGCAGGGTATGGGAATCCTGGCACATAAAGTGAATATTCTTGGTCATAGTGAGTCTATAAGAATTATTGTCAAATGTTGTGATGGGCATTGGATGGCATTTCTTTTTTTTGTTGAGGAGTATGGTCATGGCCGGCATTGAAATCATTACCGTGGAAAGGGGATCTGAATTAAAAGACTTCATTGAACTGCCCTGGAAGATCTATGTGGCATACCCCAAATGGGTTCCTCCTCTCAAAAAAGAAGTGCGTCGGATGCTGGATCCCCTCAATCACCCTTTCTGGGAATTTTCCCAGCGCATTCTTTTTCTGGCACGACGGGGCAAAGAGACAGTGGGAAGGATTGCGGGCATTATCGATGACCGTTATAACCAGTTCCATAACGAAAAAATGGGCATCTGGGGATTTTTTGAATGTGCGGATGATCCACAAGCCGCGGCAGCCCTGTTTTCTTCCGTGGAGGCGTGGGTTCATAACAAGGGGATGACCTTTATAAGAGGCCCGCTCAACCCGTCTACCAATCATGAAGCGGGATTGCTCATCGAGGGATTCGATTATCCGCCGTCCTTGATGATGACCTACAATCCGCCGTATTACGCAGGGCTGATCGAATCGTGCGGCTACTGCAAAGAAAAAGACCTGTTGGCTTTTCTTATAGACAGCAATTACAAGCTTCCCGGATGGATGGATCGGCTTGCCGACAAGGTCGCCAAAAAAAAAGGTGTTCACATCAGGCACTTTCGCCCAAAGGATGCAGACGCCGAATTTGTTCTGATCCGGCAGATCTATAATGATGCATGGGCCGATAACTGGGGGTTTGTTCCCGTGACCGAAAAGGAGATGCAGGACATTCAAAAAAATGTCATGGAGTTTGCAGATCCGGACATGGCTTTCTTCATTTATTATGAGGAAGAACCCGCAGCCTTTTGTCTGGTTTTTCCCGATATTAACCCGTTGCTGAAACGTCTTGACGGGCGGGTCGGTCTGCTGGGGTTGTTGAAGTATTTTTTGTATAAAAAGGAGATTATCGGATTGCGGTTGTTTATGTTTGGCATCAAAGAAAAATACCGGCAATTGGGATTCCCCATGCTGGCCTTTCACCATATCTATGAGATTGTAAGGAAAAAAGAAAAATATCAGTATATGGAAATGGGCTGGACACTGGAGGACAACGAGGCGATCAATGAATTGATAGAGGAAGCCGGTGCAAAAAAATACAAAAAGTACCGCATATTCAGAAAATCATTATCCTAAAACAAAACGAATGGCTTTGAAGCAGAGGATGTAAATATGTCGGTTGTGTACCAAAATTCCATCAT
>JAIVHE010000299.1 GCA_020201255.1 Desulfobacteraceae bacterium | reverse complement strand
CGCGTTTTTCAAGGACCTGGCCGGCCTGATCAAAGGCCATGATGTCCGCATTGTCGTTGACGGGTATGCTGACACCGATCCCATCAATACCCGGCAGTATCCTTCCAACTTTGAACTGGGTGCGGCACGGGCCGCAGCCGTGGTGCATGCCCTGGTGGAAAAAGGTATCAAATCCGGGGTGTTCAAGATCGGCAGTACGGCACAATACCGGTTTGATGCCCAAAAGACAACGGAATGGAAACATCTCCAGCGCCACGTGACCATTGCGGTTTTTTTCAGATCCAACGTCTGACACATGTGAAAAAAAGACTGAATTCAATTTCAGGGCAAACTGATTTTGCCGATTACGCTATGAATATTCACACTCCCTCCCCAGCCCGTTTCTTTTTTTGATAATCTCCTTGATTTACCATTCAAGTTTATGGCACAAGATGACGAATGTAAAAAATGTCAATTCCGGTTGCCGTAAACGTGAAAATCTAAATCAAGAGGTGGATCATATGAAAAACTGCATGAAATTTGTCGTTTTTGGGGCATTGGTGTTTCTGCTGGCTGGCTGTAACATTTACCAGGCATCCCCTGGCCCTGTTTTAAAAAACAGTCCAGACCAAAGCGGTCATAACCGTATTGTCACCTTTACCGTGACCGGCAAAGGTGTGGAACCGGAAGCTGCCCTCACCCGTGGCCAGGCAAGGCTCATGGCGGAACGGGCCGCCGTGGCCGACGGCTACCGCCAGTTTGTGGAAAAACTGCAGGGGGTTTATGTGGAGGCGTTCTCAGCAGCCGGATACGGTACCATTGACGAAGATACACTCAAAACCAGCACCCGGGCAGTGTTGCGGGGAGTTGAAATCAAAGAGATTTCCCATGGTGATTTCGGTATTGCCAGGGCCGTCATGGAACTGCGTATTCACTTTACCCGCCACGGCATGATCTGGTGGCCTGAAGGCCTTGGCCGGGATCTGGGCTGGTATGAGACGGCTGCCAATACAAAGCCGGGTCGTTGATCTTTCTGCCGAGCTGATGCCCGGCACCAAACCCAAACAGCAACTTTGGCGAGTTACGTAGGCGAAAAAGGAGTGTCATGAAAACATATCTCTCAATTGTTTTAGCAGCTGTAATGTTTTTTGCTGCAGTTGCGGTCGGGCCTGTTTCGGCACAAGTTTCCAAGGTGTTTGATCCGTATGTTCATGTGGAGGCATGCCGGCATGAGATAGCGCTTCTGGACCGGGAGCTGCAGCAGCTGGATCAGGACCGGCAATGGTTGGAAAACAAGATCAGCACAATGAGTTCCATGAACCGGCCGGTTTCCCCCACCCTCTACCAGTCTGTGGCCTACAAGCAAAACCGTCTGGCAGCCCTTGCAAAATCCCGGGTCCAATACAAAGCTGTCCTGGCTGGTCTGACAGCAAAACTTCCTGATCCAAAAACAACCGCATCCGGACAGCCGGATTCTGAAACAAAAGATTCCGGGGGTTCACCGCACAATGGGGTCCACACCGGGCAGCCATTTGGTTCGGATATCCGGGCAGCCCATGACCTGATGGACCGGATGAAAGCATATCACATTGACGAATGGTTTGACATCCTGCCCGCCGGTCCCCGGCCGGATGTAGTGACATCCACCCTGCCGATTCTGTTTTCCTCGGGCAGCGCGGTGGTGGCCAAAGAGTATCACGGGTTTTTCAAAAAAATTGCCGCGTTTATCAAAGACCAGCCCGTGTATATTGTGGTGGATGGATTTGCCGATCCCGATCCCATAAAAACCCAAAAATATCCATCCAATTTCGAACTGGGTGCTGCCCGGGCTGCCAATGTCATCCATGTCCTCACCGACTGCGGGGTGGATCCCGACCGGTTCAAGGCAGCCACCACCGGAAAATACCGGTTCCCGGACGAGCGGCCCATGTCGGCGGAAAAATCCATGGAGCGGTATGTGAGAATCACCCTGATACCGTCATAACAGGCTATCCTTCTGTGTGACCCCCGGACATTATTGTTTTGTAATTATGGTTCGGTTCTGGTATAAAATCCGGGCAATGTCCAAACCAGAACCTGGAAACCGGGAATGCCTTATACCTGCAGGACAAATCTTTGTTGTCTGATCATTATCGCTGTTTTGTGTACGACAGCATTAGCACCTGTGGTGTATGCATCCGACACAAAAATTGCCGTGGTGGTTTCCCGGAAAATCCGGCCCTACCTGCAGGTGACTGACGGCATTCTGGATCGGGTATCACAACGGGCTTCCCGTTCGGAGAGTTCCAGTCCGGAGATTTCCCGTCCGGAGAGTTCCAATTCGGAAAGTTCCAACTCGGAGATGTCTAGTCCGGAGGCTGCCGATCCCAAGGGTTCCGATCCCAGGGGTTCCGATCCAAAGACTTCCCCGGAGACTGCTGATTCACAGATTTCGGATCCACAGATTTCCGATACAGATGTGTTTTTTCTTACTCCCGGAGATGATCTGGTGACAACCCAGGTAATCGACCGCCTGATAGCCGGTGCCTATGACCTGGTGGCGGCTGTGGGGCCGGAAGCCGCCTCCCTGGTCTGGGAAACCGGTATCCCGGGCAAAAAAATCTATGCCGCAGTACTGGACCCGGATGCGGTTCCCCACATACCGGATGATGCCTGCGGTATTTCTTTGCGCATTCCTGTGGCGGTCCAGCTTGCCACCATTGCCGATGCATTTCCTTCCTTTCAGAAAATCGGACTGTTGTTTGATCCGGACCATAACCAGTGGTTTTTCGAGGCTGCCGTCGCCGCAGCAGGAGCAGCGGCAGAAGCAGGAGCAGCGGCAGAAGCAGGAGCAGCGGGAGCCGTAGCAGCAGGAGGAGGAGGAGGAGAAGCAGGAGAAGCAGCAGAAACAGCCGCCGCCACAGCAGCAGGAGAAGCCGCAGCATCCTTTGGGGACAGATCGATCCATATCATCCCGCTTCAGGTACGTGCAAGAAATCATATTGCCCGGGTGGTGACCGACAATCTGGCGGATATCGATGCGGTCTGGATGATCCCGGACCAGACCGTTATCTCGGAAAAACTGATCCAGTATGTCATCAAACAGGCCCTGTATAAAAATACCGGGGTCATCGGGTATAATGCCTATTTTACCCGGACCGGGGCCCTTTTTTCCTTTGAATTCGACTACCTGTCACTGGGGCGGCAGGCAGGGGAGCTCATCATTGATTATCTGGCAGGCAAAGAATGTCACAGTGTGTCTCCTTTGTTTAAAACCCGTATCAACTCCCAGGTTGCCGGGAAACTGGGGCTGGAAATGGAGGCTGACCGATGAAAAGCCTGTTTCCCAAAAATATCGGCATTCACATCCGGGTTCTTTCCGTTGCTGTTTTTCTCATCAGTGCCACCACCTTTACCATGGGATATTTAGGGGTAAATATCATCAATGAGTTTGTAACCCAGCGGTTCAACCAGCGCATCGATTTTATGGCCCAGTACCTGGCGTTAAATTCAGAGCTGGGCATCTTGATCAATGAAAAAAATCTGCTGCGGGGACTGGCCGACAACATGCTCAAGGAAAATGATATCGCAGGCGTGGATATCACAGACCATACAGACAACCCCCTGGTGACGGTGTCCAGGGATATCCCGGGTCCGTTTGCAAGTGTGGAAAAAAAAGTGTATTTAACAGAAACGGATGAAAGTGCCGCATGGGTCAGCCGGCTGGCCGGCACCCGGGATGCGCATCTTATCGGACGGGTGAAGGTGACCTATTCGGTAAAGGGAATCAAAGATCTGTCCAGCCAGATGAAAGAGCGCTTTTTGTATATAGCACTGGTATTGAACGTTTTGGCCGGTATTATTTTCTATGTTGTTTCCCGGTCCCTTGTGGCGCCCCTGATCTCCCTTGCGGAGACAGCCAGAAAGGTATCATCCGGCAACCGCACCATCCGGGCATCCGCCGGCAACACTCCGGAGATCACCCGGTTGGCCGGAGCCTTTAATGATATGCTGGATTCTCTGGCTGCGGGCCGCAAAACCCTGAAGCAGGCCTATGGAAAAATGGCCCGCCAGGAGACCCTGGCGGAAGTGGGAAAATTTTCTTTGATGATTGCCCATGAAGTGAAAAATCCCCTGGGTATCATCAAAAGTTCCCTGGAAATGCTCAAAACAGACCTGAATATTCCCGAAGACAATATGCTGTTGACCTATGCGGAAGAAGAAATTGTCAGGCTCAACACCCTGATTGAAAGTTTTCTGATGTTTTCCCGGCCGGCCAAACCCCGGTTTGACCAGGTGGATCTCAACCAGATGCTGGAACAGGTGGTGATGGGATTTGAGATCCAGCATGGCGGAAACGGCCTGGATATCCGCTGTCATATTCCTGATACACCCTTTGCGGCCCAGGCGGATTTTGATCTTTTGTCCCGGGGGATCGGCAATATCATAAAAAATGCCTGTGAAGCCAATAATAAAACAGGGGTGGTTGACATAAACGTGGTGGTGGTACAGGATAAATGGCAGTTGTTTGTGACGGATCAGGGCAAAGGCATTGCGGAAGAAAACAGGCAAAAAATTTTCGAGCCTTTTTTTACCACCAAGGCCACAGGCACAGGGCTCGGCCTGGCTTTTGCCGACCAGGTCATCAAAGCCCACGGCGGCAATATCCGGGTGCAAAGTCCCCCGGGCGGGGGCTGCCGGTTCTGTATTTCTCTGTTTTCAGGAACCCATGAACACATGATAAAGGTAATGGAAGAAAATGGCACATATTCTGGTAGTTGATGATGAGCAGAAGATGAGAAATCTTCTGTCAATGATGCTTGAAAGAAAAGGGTTCAAGGTGGACAAGGCCGTGAACGGCCGGGATGCACAGGACATGCTGCATCAGAACACCTATGATGTGGTGATTTCCGACATAAAGATGCCGGAAATGGACGGTCGGGAACTCATCACCAGGCTGCGGCAGGAAAAAATATTCACCCCGGTTGTTTTTATCACCGCCTTTGCCACCATTGATTCAGCCGTTGACATGATGCAGCTGGGGGCCTGTGATTATATAACCAAACCCTTTGATGAGGCCAAAATCCTGTTCACCGTGAACAAGGCCTTGAAAATGTCCCGGTTGATCATGGAAAACCAGGAGATGAAAGCGGTTATCAAGGGGGTGGAAAAAGGCCATGAACTGATTTACCGGTCCCGGGGCATGAAAGAGGTGGTGGCCCTGGCCGAGAATGTGGCCACCGTGGACACGGCGGTTATGATCCAGGGGGAATCGGGCACCGGAAAAGAGGTGGTGGCCAACCATATCCACAAATGCAGCCTCAGATCCGGACAGCGGTTTGTACCGGTGAACTGCGCCGCCATCTCCTCCAACCTTGTGGAGTCGGAGCTGTTCGGATATGAAAAAGGGGCCTTTACCGGTGCTGCCGCCAGGACCAGGGGAAAATTTGAATTTGCAGACAAAGGCACCCTGTTTCTGGATGAGATCGGGGACCTGCCCCTGGAATCCCAGGGAAAGCTGCTCCGTGCCCTGCAGGAGAAAAAATTTCAGCGGGTGGGCGGAAATGAGGAAATTCCGGTGGATGTGCGCATTGTGTGTGCCACCAACCGGGACCTGCAGGCCATGGTCCACCAGAAAATGTTCCGGCAGGATCTGTTTTACAGGATCAATGTGTTTCCCATTGTGATCCCGCCGTTGCGGCAGCGCAGAGATGACATTGTACCCATTGCCGAGCATCTCATGAAAACCTTTGTATTCGGAAAAGAGCACACCCTCACCGAAGGGGCCTGCCAGAAACTCAAGGAATATCCCTGGCCCGGCAATGTCCGGGAACTGGCCAATGTGCTGGAGCGGTGCCTGATCCTCACCAGAAATACCGGGCAGATTACAGCGGATACCCTTTCGTTTCTTCAGGTGGCCCAGAATAATGACAAAGGCACCCATATCCGTATCCGGCTGCCGGCCAACGGAATTGCCCTGCAGAAAGTACAGATGAGTCTTGTGAAACAGGCACTGCAGGCTGCCGGCAACAACCAGACCACCGCCGCAAAACTGCTGGGATTGAGCCGCTCCAAGTTCAGGGTGCTGCTCAAAAATATGAATGGAGACACTGCTGAAATTGCAGACACTGCAGACAGCGCAGACAATGGGGACAGCGCAGGCAATGGTGACAGCGCAGACAATGGTGACAGCGCAGACAATGGGGACAATGAATAAATGGGCGGTATGACCATCAGCATATATGGCATGATGACGAAAATATCCGGCATGATGACAAAAATATCCGGACTTTTTTCCGGTTTTTGCCTGGCCCTGTGCCTGTTGCCTGGCACAGGGTATGCGGGAGCAGCCGCTGATACCATGCTCATGTTTGTGGGAGAAGAACTCGAGGTGCTTTCCATTGCATCCCGCCGCCAGGAAGCTGCCTGGAGTGCACCGGCCGTGGCCCGGGTGATCACCAGAAACGACATGGATGACAAAAACGCCTTCACCATTGCAGATAGTCTGGAAGGCACTCCCGGGTTTTATGTAAACCGGACGGAAAAGGGCAGCAACGTATATATGCGCGGGATTCCGGATTCCGCCCTGATGCTGTTCGATACCGTACCCATGGGATCGGGTGTGATCAAATCCGATACCATGATGGATTTTGAAACCTCTCTTGCCCCTGTCAAGCGCATCGAGGTGATCCGGGGCACCGGATCTGTATTATGGGGATCCGATGCCTTTGCCGGGGTGATCAATGTGGTGCCCAAAACCGGAAAAGACCTGCAGGGGGTGGAAACCGGCCTGGTGTCTTCCACCCATCATTATCCCGGGGAAGCATTTTTGAACTACGGCATGACCCATTCAGACTGGTCCTCTTTTTTGTCGGTATCCGGCAGAAAAGACCGGCACCAGGATGACAGGTTCAATGTGGTACAATTCTGGAACGACGGCATCACTCCTGAACCGTTGGAAACCCGCTACGGCAGCGGATATCCGGAGGATTCCCATTACATATCCGTTTACGCCAATGCGGTGTATGACGACTGGCTGACCTTTTCGGTGAAGATTGCAGACAACAAAAATGCCTATACCGTATCAGACTGGGACCGGAACTTTTTGTGGGAAGAGCAGACCGCAGCCACCACCCAGATGTACAAAATGGAGATGTCCCGGAACCTGACCCCGGATTCTGATATCCGGTTCACCGGGTATTATACCCGCCTTGTCCAGGACCATGCCATTGTGGATGCTTCCCTGGACAGAGAAGAATCCTCCGTGTTCGGTGAAATCATATATGACCGGTCCTTGTTTGTCTCCCACGGGCTTTTGACCCTCGGGGCATCCTGGCGCAGGGACCGGTATGAAGACATACCGGTGTGGGGCAGCTTTGTGCCGGATTTTTTGCAACCGGCCAATGAGGTTTTTCTGCCCCAGGTGAATACCATTGATTTTAAAAATGATCTGGGTGCGATTTTCGGCCAGTACCGCCATGACCTGGGAGATGTCGAGTTGTGGGGCGGTGTTCGGTATGACAACCATGACCAGTATGACGACCGTATCAGTTTCAATGCAGGCATGGCATGGCACCTGGACAATTATATGCTCAAACTGTTGTACGGCACCGGATACCGCACCCCCTTCGCCCGCCGGCTCAAAGAGGATCTGGACCACAAACTGGAAAAAATCAACAGCCTCAATGCCCAGCTGTCCTGGAAAAGTGTCGATACCCAGGCATCGGTCACCGCTTTCATCAATGAGATTGAAAATCATGTGACCGAGGACCGGTATACCGGTGCCGGCCTTTCCATGCCCAACAGCCAGACCATTTACGGTGCGGAACTGGAACTGGATCACCAGCTTACCGACAGGATAAAACTGGGGGCCAACCTGACGCTGCTGAACAATTCCGGGCCCAATGAGGTGTATTTTTATAATGATTTCAATTATACGGACGGTGACGGCAATCTGGTGAGACATTTTCTGCAACTGGAGCATGATTATGACATGGGGCCGGATATTCTGGGAACTGTCAAGGCAAGCTTTCAAGTGACAAAATACTTGCAGCTGGTATCTGAACTGCGGTATTTTGCCGGCCAGGATCTGTATTTTCCCATAGAGGATGTGACAAAATCCTGTGATGATGCCTGGGTCATGGACCTTCATTTGCATGTGAAACATCTGTTTCCCTTTGATTTGTCCGTGTTTGTCACCAATGTGTTTGACAATGACAACAGCATACCCGGGGTGTATTCCGTCTCACAACCCCCGTCGGCAGCAGCCGGACTGTTCCTCCATATGACCTGGTAACCCCTGGAAAACAGGCTCAAACGTGCACCATTGTCCTTTTTTTTATATGAAAGCCCTCAGTACCCATTATACCACCGACTAAAACCTAAAAGCTAACAGCTAACAGCTAAAAGCTAACAGCTAACAGCTAAAAGCTAACACAGGAGAACCATGATCACCCCCACCGTTGCATTTGTCCAATGGTTTGACAATATCCCGCTGGAACTGCGCAAATACCTGGCCCATGTTTTCCGGGTCTGTACCACCGAGGATACCTCCCAGATGGCGGCTCGGTCTGATCAGTCTTTGACCGGTTTCAGGGCCTGGGCCGTAAAAAAGGATTTTCCCTTGCGTATGGCTGCCAAAATGTTTTATATAAGAGCCGTTTTTGATATGGTGATTTTGCACCACAAGGAAATTACGGATGATGACGGGTCTTTTGGACTGTTATCACAAAAAACCAATATTGTGCGATTGTCTGCAAAGCAATGGGAAACGGTGATCAATTCCTGGATAACCCTGCGCCAGGACCAGTTGTCCGATGCATATGTTCACTCCTGGACGTCGTGGATGATCAAACAGCAAAAGGAGTCACAGTGAGACGCAGTTGTTTTTGGAAAGTGAAAATGTGTTTTTTTATAACGTTTTCTATTATAGCGGGTGCTGGTGTTTTTTTCCCGGGACCGGGTCTGGCAGGCCGGACCATGACCCTGGACCAGTGCATTGAGCAGGGGATAAAAAACAATCCCACGCTCCAGGCAGCCAGATTTGATGTGACATCGGCCGACCATGAAATAAAAGCGGCCCGGGCGGATTTTTTTCCCTCCCTGTCAACCGGGTATTCCATCAATGAAATTATCAGTCAAAGCTCTTCAGGTCCGGCAGAAACAGACTATCTGGACCAGAATATCCACCGGTTCAATGTGAAACTTTCCCAGATTCTGTATTCCGGCCAGCGCATCGTCAACACCTATGACAAGGCCCGCACCAGAAAAAAAGTCATCGAAGCGGAAACCCTCATGGACCTGCTTGAGCTCGAATATAAGATTGAAACCACGTTTTACCGGCTGCTCAAGGCCAAGCAGGATGTGATCATAGGCACGGAATCTGTTGAAAAACTGGCGGAAAGCGTCAAGTCGGCACAGGCTTTTTTTGAAAGAGAACTGGTTCCCTATGTGAATGTGCTCCAGGCCCGGGTGGATCTTGCCGATGCACAAGAAAAACTGGGGATTTCCAAAAATGATGTCAACAGAGAACGGGTGGCCCTGTTTTCTCTGATGAATCAGTCCGGTGATCCGGATATTGTTTTTTCCGGGGACCTGGCTCCGGTTGCCCCTGCGGTTCCCGATTTTGCAGCCACGTTGAAAAATGCCCTTGAAAACCGGCCGGATATTGAAAGCCTGGGCCTGCAGATGGAAATTGCCGAAAAAGAAGCAGACATCGCCCTGGGAAAATACCTGCCCTCCGTGCGCCTGGATGCCGGCTATAATGATCATGACAATGATTATGACAGTCCGGGCAACACCGGTGCAAGCAGTTTTGACAGGGATCAGCGCAACCGGTACTGGTCCGTGGGTGTCAATGTGACATGGGAACTGTTTGACGGAGGCCGGGGGTGGTACGAGAAAAAGAAATCAGAGACCCAGGCCCAAAAATTCAAAGCCCTGATCAATGAAGCGGAAAATACCATCTCCGCCGGGATCCGTCAGGCACTTTTGTCCATGGCAGAAGCGGATCAGCGGATGCAGACGTCTCTGGACACCCTGGAGGCGGCAGAAGAATATTATGCTCTGGAGGAAAACCGCCTGAACGCCGGTATCTCCACCATTCCTGATTTTCTGGATGCCCAGGACCGCCTGATCCGGTCCCAGGGAAACTATGCCCGGGCCATCCTGGATTTTCGCCTGGCGGAATCCGAACTCAAACTGATGGTGGGGAAAACCCCCCGTACTAGTCTGATCGAATAAAAGGACATGTAATGCTGGGTACCGGCCCGTTGATTGCGGTTTATGTTGTATGCCTGTATGTTTTTCTGGCCCCTGTGGTCCTGTTCGGTGTGTTTGTTTTGTTTGATATTCTGGGCGGAACCTACGCCGAGGGCGGCAAAACCAAAACCTTGCAAAACCTTTGGGAAAAGGACCCTGCGGTCTGGACTGCCCAAGATATTGACGCTTTCTGGGACCAGTCATGACCGTGTCGCTCTTTATCAAAAAATGGAAAATGTTTTTGACCTTTGCAGCCCTGCTTAGCTGTTTTGTCAATATCCTCCAGCTCATTTTTCCCTTTTACATGTTTACCATTTACAGCAATATCATTATTTCCTACAGCACCATCTCCCTGGCAAATATCACTACGATCGCATTTTTTGCCATCATGGCCCTGGGAGGGTTCAATTATGTCCGGTCCCGGCTGTTGGCCATGGCAGGCAAAAAAATGGTGCTGAATCTGCGGCAAAACCTTGCTGCCGGCATGGTCAAAGGGGTGAGCCATAACAGTGCCCGGGCCTACCGCACAGGATTGAACGACCTTGATACCCTGCAGGCCTATGCCTCTTCCCCGGCGCTTTATTCTCTGTTTGACGCGCCCTGGTCTCCGTTTTATCTGGTGCTGATTTTTTTGTTCCAGCCGGTACTGGGGGCGATCGCAACCCTGGGTGCGGCGGTGATGATCGGGCTGAGTATTTTCCAGGAATATCTGATCCGGGACAGCATGAAGGCCGCCAACCAGAAAGCCCGTGAGAACCAGCGGTTTGTGGACTCGTTTTTACGCAATGTGGAAGTGATCAACGGCATGGGCATGATCCGGGCAATAACAGACCGGTTTCTTGCCAAAAACAGCCAGGTGATTTCCAATCAGACAACCTCCAGCTATCATGCCGGTACCATTCAGGCGTTGATCAAACCGCTGCAGAATGTGATCCAGGTATTGATCTATTGTGCGGGTGCGTATTTTGCCATGACACAGGGAATGGATATCGGACTGGTGGTGGCGGCGTCCATTATTATGGGAAGGGGACTGGCACCGTTGATGCAGGTTATGTCCACCTGGCGCATGACCGTGGGGGCCAGAGAAGCCTACCAGCGGTTGAAAGCCTTTACCGCCTTTCTGGAACAGCAGGCAGATACCATGCCCCTGCCGGAACCCACTGGACGTCTTACCGCGGAGGGCGCGACTTTCCGGATCGGAAGCCAGACCCTGGTGAACAATGTTTCCTTTGCCCTGGATGCCGGGCACCTGCTGGGCATTATCGGCCCCAGCGGCGCCGGAAAAACCACCTTGTGCCGCCTGTTGCTGGGCATCTCTCCGTGTGCCGGCGGCAAGGTCCTGCTGGACGGCAACAATATTTTTTCCTGGGACAAGGAAGAGATCGGCCGGTTCATCGGCTACCTGCCCCAGGAAATCGAACTGTTTCCCGGCACGGTGGCACAAAATATTGCCAGGCTGGGTGAACCTGACAGGGCATCTTTGGAACGGGCCCTTGCCTTGAGCGGCAGTGCACATCTGGTGAACAGCCTGCCCGACGGTCTGAACACCATGCTGGAAGGACCCGAGGGCGTAAAGCTTTCCGGGGGACAGCGCCAGAAAATCGGGCTGGCCAGATCGTTGTACAAAAATCCCAGGCTCCTGGTGCTGGATGAACCCACCTCCAATCTGGATGAAGCCGGAGAACAGCAATTGCTGCAGACCCTGGAAACCCTGCGCCAAAAACGCAACTGTACCTGTGTCATGGTGACCCATAAGCCCTCTTTGCTCCAGTCCATGGACAGTATTTTGGTGATGCAGAACGGAGCGGTTGCCATGTTCGGGCCGAAAAACGAGGTCTTTGCCAAACTTGCGGGGGCCAAATGATCTATTATCTGCGGGCGTGTCTCAAATATTTTGCGTTTGCCGGGTTTTTTTCCCTGTTTATCAATACCTTGTACCTGGTATTTCCTTTGTACATGCTGGCGGTGTATACCCGGGTGCTGGACAGTTACAATTTTTCCACCCTGTATGCCATTACCGCCATGGCACTTGTGGCCCTGCTGGTGTTGAGCTGCCTGGACCTGCTCAGATCCCGGCTGCTGGTACGGGCCGGAGTAAAGCTGGACCAGCTGTTGACCCGCCCGGTATTGCGGCAGATGCTGATGGATCTGTCCCGTGTGGACAGCACCCAGTATAACCGGGGCCTCCAGGATATCAATACCCTGCGCAACTACCTGGGGGGCAATGCCATATTCGCTTTTTTTGATGTACCCTGGATTTTTATCTATCTGTGGGTGATCTATCTGGTGCACCCCATACTGGGCATGACCGCAACGGCAGGCGCTGTCATCATCCTGATCATGGGGCTGGCCCAGACACTTTTGACAAAAAAGCATGCCGCACAGATGCAGCAGGTCAACCAGCAGGGAAAGCAATGGATGAACATTGGGTTCAGGACAGCAGGGGAGCTTGAAAGCATGGGTATGGCCCGCAATGCAGCTGCCGGATTTTCACGGATCAATGACACGGAGCTGGCCCTGCAGGAAAAAGTGAACCAAAAAAACCATGTTTTCACCGCAGCAGGCGCCAGTTTCGGGGTGCTGATGCAGGTGTTGATTTTCGGGGTGGGCGCGGTGCTGGTGCTGATGAATGAAGCCAATCCCGGGGTGATCATTGCAGCCTCCATTATCATGGGACGTGCCCTGGCACCGGTCAACCAGGGCATCAGTGCCTTGAAACAGACATCCGGAGCCAAAACCGCATATGATAATTTACAACAGCTGCTTACAAATGCAGCAAAACAACAGACCCAGTCCCTTGCTACCCTGGAAGGGGACCTGAAGGTGGACAATATTCGCCTGGATATCCATGATACCACGGTACTGCAGGATGTTGCCTTTCACCTGAAACCCGGAGAATTCATGGGCCTTGTGGGGCCGAACGGGGCTGGCAAGACCTCCTTGTGCCGCTTGATTCTGGGTATGTGGTCCCCCACACAGGGACAGGTTACCCTGGATGGAAATGACGTGACCATTCTGGACAATGAGAGCCTGGGCAGATTTCTGGGATATCTGCCCCAGAATGTGGAGCTGTTCAGCGGTTCCATCAGTGAAAACATTGCCAGAATGGGGGAGGTGGAGGACCGGGAGGTGGTGGAAGCCGCCGAAAACGCAGGTGCCCATGATGTCATCCTTGCCCTCGCTGCAGGCTATGATACTGATATCGGTGAATCCGGCGGCAGTATCTCCGGAGGCCAGCGCCAGCGGGTGGGCCTTGCCAGGGCTTTGTATAAACATCCCCGGCTGGTGATTCTGGATGAGCCGGATGCCAATCTGGATGAAGCCGGGGAAACCGCATTGATGGCTGCATTGAAACACTTGAAACAGATGGGTACCACCACCATCATGATCACCCATAAACCACAGCTGCTGCAGGCGGTGGACAAAATTTTGATTTTGCAGAACGGCCGTATGGCCGGATTCGGGGACAAAGAAAAGATGTTTGGACAAATGATGGAGAATACGTAATGCAAAAAAAAATGAAGCTCCGGCCGGGATATTTTTTCATGGCTGCGGTTTTTGGTTTCTGCGCCCATGTGATCTACCTGTCAGTGCCGGTCTACATGATGATCGTATATGACAAAGTGCTGTACAGCTTCAGCCGGTCCACCCTGTACACGATGAGCATTGGACTGCTCATCGCCCTGCTGGCCATGGTGGTTGTGGGGTATCTCAAATACCGCATACTGGCCCGGGCCGGTGACCGGCTGGTGCAGGAAATGGAACCGTTTGTGATGGAAACCATGCGGGCCGATGCCGCCGGCACACAGCCTGTCGGTTACACCAGGGGGCTGTATGATCTGGAGACGGTTCGCAATGCAGCGGCCAAAGGACAGTTGTTCGCTTTTCTGGATCTGCCCTGGGTGTTGGTGTACCTGATTGTGCTGGCTATTATTCATCCCCTTTTGGGACTGGCGGCCATGGCGGCTGTTTTTTTGGCCGTTGTCTTTCATCTGCTTTTGGCGGTTGCTGAAAAACGGCGGTACACTGCTGCGGATGTGGGTTTTAGCGCCAATGTGGAATTTGCAAAAAACTGTCTTTCCCGGGCCAGGCTGCTGACCGGTATGCATATGCTGCCGGCATTGGTCCGGCTGTACGGGCAGCACCGGCACCGGGCGGATGCTACCAGGTCCGGGGCCGATGCCCTGTATGCATGGATCGGCGCCGTGATCCGGCTGATCCAGCTGTCCGGGCCGGTGGCGGTTTTCGGCGCCGGGGTGTTTGTGTTTTTTGAAGAACAGATCACGGCAGGTGCCATTGTTGCAGGACTGGTCATCAGTTTGCGGCTGTTTTTTGTCCTGGAACAGCGCCTTGCAGGTATGAAATCTTCCATTGAAGCAGCTGCCGCCTTGCGACGGCTGCGCACTTTTGTGGATGTGCAGCCTGCTGCACAAAAACTGTCTCTGCCGGTCCCCAAAGGACAGTTCGAGGCCCGGGGCATCACCCTGGCGTTGGCCGGCAAACCCGTGCTGTACAATATCTCATTCGACCTTGCGCCCGGAGAGATGCTGGGGGTGCTGGGACCGTCATCCGCCGGCAAGACCTGCCTGTGCCGGGTGCTGCTGGACATCTGGCCCCCTTCCGCCGGTAAAGTCCGGCTGGATGGTGCGGAAATCAACCAGTGGCCGGAACAGGATCTGGCCGGATATGTGGGATACCTGGCCCAGGAGCCCATATTGTTTCCAATGACTGCGGCACAGAACATTGCACGCATGCAGGAGCCGGATTCTGAAAAAGTGGTGGCCGCCGCAAAAAAAGCCGGGGTCCACGAAATGATCCTGACCCTTGCCAAAGGATATGATACCATGATGGAAGGGTCGGGCACCAACCTGTCTGCAGGCCAGCGCCAGGGACTGTGTCTTGCCAGGGCTTTGTATGATGATCCAAAGGTACTGATTCTGGACGAACCCCATACCCACCTGGATGACCAGGGACTGCAGACGCTGCTGCACTGCATGGATGGGTTGAAGCAGAGCGCAGTCACCACGGTGGTGGTGTCGGACCGGCCCAAAATACTGATGAATATGGACAAGCTGTTGATGATCAAAGAGGGTAGGGCCGCCATGTACGGACCTGCCAAAGAGGTGCTGGCACAGCTTTCAAACAGACAACCGCCCCGTCAGACAGCAGGAGTGTAGAAAATGGAAGAAACCACAAAGAAACTGAATACAAACCCGTGGAAATATATTGTTGCAGGCCTGGTGATCATCGCCTTTTTTTTCGGGGGGCTTGCGGTCTGGTCCTGGTATTTCCCTTTCCAGGGGGCGGTCATTGCCCCTGGTACGGTCAAGGTGTCGGGCAAGCGTAAGGTGGTGCAGCACCTGGAGGGCGGCATTGTCGACAAAATATATGTGAGAAACGGCGACTCGGTGGAAAAAGGCGATGTGCTCATTGCACTCAAAGATTCCCGGGTTACCTCCAACCTGCAGCTTCTCATCAACCGGCTGTGGTTTAAAAAAGCGGAGGCTGCCAGGCTCAGGGCCGAGGCCGGCATGAAGCAGAAAATTTTATGGCCCCCGGAATATCAGACGCTTAAAAACGACCTGGAACTTGCCGAGATCATCGACAGCCAACAGGCTATTTTTGACACCCGAAGGTCGGAACTCCAGGGCAAAACCGAACTGTACCTGTCCCAGATCAAACAGCTTGGCAACCAGATCGACGGGGCCAAAGAAGAACTCAAAAGCGTGGAAGAGATCATCTTGAACCTGGAAGAAGACCTGGAAAGCAAACGCCCGCTGTTCCAGGACAAATATCTGGGGAAAACCAATATCCTGGAACTGGAAAGAAGCCTGTCCCAGTATAAGGGCCGCAAAGGAAAACTGAACCAGGAAATTGCCCAGTACAACCAGATGATCCAGGAACGCAGGCTCCAGATTCTGGACATTGAAAATGTGTACCGGGAAACCTCGGTAACGACACTGGGGGAGGTGATGGACATTATTTTCGAGCTGGAAGAGCAGATCAAGCCCCAGCTGGATGCCAGTGAGCGGTTGAAAATCCGGGCACCCATCAGCGGCGAGGTGATCAACATGGAGGTGCATTCCGAAGACAGCGGCGTGATTCCCCCCCGGATGAACCTGCTGGAAATCGTGCCGGAAAATTCACAACTGATTGTGGAGGCCCGGGTTCGGCCCCAGGATATCACCAGCGTCAGACAGGGACAGGATACCAAGGTGGCCCTGGCCGCGTTCCAGCGCACCTCCACCCCCCCTGTCAGGGGCAGGGTAACCTATGTGTCCCCGGACCTGGTGGAGCCGGAAAATCCCCAGCGGGAGATGCCCTATTATGAAGCGGAAGTGCAGGTGGATGTTTCGGATCTGCATGCCAAAGGTGCCTATCTGTCGCCGGGCATGCCCGTGACCTGCTATATTACCACGGATGAACGCACCGTGATATCCTATATACTTGGACCGCTGCTGCAAAATATCGACACAGCCCTGCGGGAGTAAATGCGCCATGCCGCAGGTCACCCATGTGTTCAAGACCTATTTTCCCGAAACCAGCGGCGGCCTGGAAGAGGCCATACGCCAGTGCGCTGTCCATGCCGCCGCCAAAGGGTTCACGGTGAAAGTGGTGAGCGTGGGACCGGCCGATTATACAGTGACTTCACCGGAAGGCATCTGTACACAATTTTATAAAAAAACCTGGGATTTTTTTTCCAATCCGTTTTCCGTGTCTTTTGCCCGGGCCTTTTCTGATATCAGCCGGCATACCGATCTGCTGCATTTTCATTTTCCCTGGCCCACCGCGGAAATGCTGGCTTTGGTGCATGCGCAAAAAACACCGTCCCTGGTGACCTTTCATTGCGATATCCACAGGATGCCGGCTCTTAAAACACTGTATCTGCCGTTTGTCCGGCGGTTTTTGCACAAAATGGACTGCATCTGTGTCACCTCGTGGCAACTTTTCTACAACACCCCGTACCTGGCACCCTTTGCACACAAGATTCGGGAAATTCCGCTCTTCATGAACGAACAGCGGTTTGCCGGTCTCGGACCTGTTGATCCGGCTTTGGCGGCATCCGCAGGTAAAAAACCGTTCGCCCTGTTTGTGGGGGTGCTGCGCTGGTACAAGGGGTTGGATATCCTGCTGGATGCGGCAAAAACGACCCACGGGGATATCCGTATTGCAGGCACCGGACCGCTGCTTGACAAACTGGCCGCCAGGATCAGAAACGAAAACCTGACCAATGTCCATCTGATGGGGTTTCAAAGCGATGCCGACCTGGCATGGCTGATCCAAAACGCCCGCATGGTGGTGCTGCCCTCCATCACGGCGGCAGAAGCGTTCGGCCAGGTGCTGTTGGAGGGGCTGTATTTCCAAAAGCCGCTGGTGTCAACCTCCCTGGGAACCGGCACCAGCGTGGTGAACCGCCACGGATACACAGGCCTTGTGGTACCACCCGGCTGCAGCCGCTCCCTGACCCTGGCCATGAACACCCTTTTTTCTGACAATGCCCTGTGCAAACGATTTTCCCAAAATGCCCAACACCACTATGCCGCCCATTTCACCCCCGCAGCCCAAGGCCAAAAATACCTGGAAATCTACCGCTCCCTGCTGAATTAATTGGGAATTAATTGGGGACAGACCACGATTAAAATTAATTGGGGACAGACCAAATCGACAACCATGTTTTTAGGCTGATGAAGATTATCAGCGGTATCTTGACTGCTTGCAGGAGTCTATCTGTAATACAGATTTTTTTATACATGCGTGAATTAATTGGGGACAGACCACGATTAATTATAAATTATAAGTAGGGGTCTGTCCCCGATTCTAAGAAGGTCATACACAAAAACGTAATTGATATAGTGATACAGTGACACAAGATAAGGCCTTAATAGAAGTGTAACCATGAGACAAACGATCAAAGTGTGCCGCAGATGCCTGAAAGATACGATTAATTGTGGTCTGTCCCCAATTGTTCCCACCATGTTTTTAGGCTGATGAAGATTATCAGCGGTGTCTTGACTGCTTGCAGGAGTCTATCTGTAATACAGATTTTTTTATACATGCGGATGTCTTGATGACCAGTTCCGGTCAGATTTGACCAGCGGACACCCTGCCTGTTATAACAGCATCCGCCTGCTTAGAAAAATATTGCAGGACACCTCTTGGGGGCGGTTTGCGCTGCGTGAGTGCTGAGCTGAGCCAGATCTGACACCATGCAGTTGCCGGGAAGAAGGAAATCATATATATAATCTGGCATGTATGTTGCAGTGATATTTGTCACTATGAAAACTCTAAGAACCTATATAAAAACAATTGCCGCTGGTCTGGTGCTGCTTGCTGCCTGCTGCATCAATCCGGCAGCAGCTGACAGCACCGACCGGGACCTGTTTGTCTTTGGCCTGATCAACCAGTATCGGGCAACACCGTTTGCCCATGCGATTGCCCTGGGATATGATCCGGTCGTTCTGCAAGAAATGGGGATTGGCCCTGAAACTGTTTTTGCCCCCTATGCGCTGGACCGGAAATTGAGCGAGGATGCAGCTGCAGCCAATGCCCGTGAAGCAGCTGCAGATCCGGAAGCGGAACCCATCCCGCCGGTTCGCAGACATATGGCCCGAACCAGTTCTGTTTTTTCCTTTTCCCATTTCATGTCCATGGAAACCGCCGGGCATATTTTTGTGCAGAACCTTTTTAAAAATGAACTGGACACCGGAGATTTTCAATTTATCCTGTCAGAGGTATTTCAGTACGTCGGGATCGCCACAGCCCCGGGAGTGGTGGCTGACACCCGGATGAATGCCTGGTTTCTGTCACTGACCCTTGGTTCCTTTGGACAGGTCACCGAGATGCAGATGCTGAACCTGATCAACCAGGTGCGTGCACACCCGCCCCTGACCCAGCATTTTATCCATACAGATTCGAATATGCTTTTTCAGCAAAATCCGCAGCTTTCTCACCTGCCGAAGATGCTGTTTTCTCCGCTTTTTCCAGATGACATGCTCCAGCAGTGGGCCAGGGCCGATGCGGCCATGTCCGGCTCGTCTGAAGAGGATGTCCCTCGCTCTGATGCTGACGGGGAGGGTAGTGCTGACGGCGCCGGCGCGGCTGGTACAGCCTCCCCTTCTGATCCGGCCCTACCACAATCCGCAGATCCAAACCGGGATATGCCAGTACCGGCGGATTTTTATGAGAGTTATCCGGGTGAATTTTTCCAGACCGCCACAGTGGCTGCATCCTGGGAAGACATGACCACGGCCCGCCCGGTTGCCGATCTGTTTTCGGCACTCCTGTACAGTGAACTGATTACCTGGCCTTATGGCGCGGTTGTGTTTTCCAACCGCTATACACAGGCCGGTGTCGCCATCGCCCTGGAAACCCTGGAAAATACCGGTATCGGTATCGTTTCTGTCCATGCCGGACCCTTTATTGACTGGCGCCTGGTTCCCGAAGAGACAGGTGGACCGGAGCCGCAACTTGTGCCGGATGAAACAGTGCCGGTTGAAACAGAATCCCCGAAAGCCCGCATTTATGGTCTGGTGTTTTTTGACCATGATGAAGACACGGTCTATTTTCCAGGCGAGGAACTGGCGCAGCATACGGTATCGGTATATGAACTGCCGCAGCATCCTGTATCTATGCCGGATGAAACTCACACCCTTGTGAAAACCCTTGTCACTGACAATGCCGGTCATTTTTCCCTGTCCCTGGACCCGGGCCGGCAATGGGTTTTTGAGGCTGAAAAAGATGGCCAGACTGCCAGACGGATCATCCATATTGAAAAAGATCAGTTTGTAAGAATATTCTTCAGTCCCCCGTATCCACCTTTCGATACATCCTTGTAGGATTTAATTGGGATTTAATTGGGGACAGACCACGTTTTTTGTTGTGGCATAAAAAATGATTTAATTGGGGACAGACCACGTTTTTTGTGGCATAAAAAATGAAAAATAAGTACAAGTGCTCCTATGCCAAGACGAGCCCGCATTATCATACCAGGTTTCCCCCTCCATGTGATCCAACGTGGAAACAATCGACAGCCTTGTTTTCACGTTGACGAAGATTATCAGTGGTATCTTGACTGGTTGCAGGAGTATAGCCGCAATGCAGGTTGTTCTATACATGCGTATGCGTTGATGACCAACCATGTTCACTTGCTTTTGACGCCGGCAGATGCAAATAGCGTTGGAACACTCATGAAACGGTTGGGACAGCGATATGTCCAGTACATCAACCGAACGTATAATCGCAGTGGAACACTTTGGGAAGGACGTTTTCGCTCCTGCATTGCCCAACAGGAAAATTATCTGCTGGTATGTCAGCGATACATAGAGCTGAATCCGGTACGTGCCGGTATTGTTAAACATCCAGGCGAGTATCGCTGGTCAAGCTATGGCTGCAATGGACAAGGCGAAGCCTCGGACCTGTTGAGCCACCATCCTGTCTATTTGAGTCTTGGCAGTTCAGGTGAAGAAAGGCAGGAAGTCTACCGGGAACTCTTCCGGCATGAGCTGGAACCTGGTGTCGTTGATCAGATCCGTCAGGCCACCAATGGCAATTTTGCCCTTGGCAATCCACGGTTCACGGAAGAAATCGCCGCAATACTTGGTCGCCGGGTAGTTCCAGGAAAAGCAGGAAGACCATACAAAAAAACGTGATTAATCGTGGTCTGTCCCCAATTAACGAATTAACGGAAAATTCCCACACTAAACCTTGCCTCTCTTGGTGATGTTTGATACATAAAGAAGCTTATGAAAAAAGCATTGATATTCGGCGTGTCCGGTCAGGATGGCGCATTTCTGGCCCGGTTTCTGCTGGAAAAAAACTACAGGGTCATCGGTGCTTCCCGGGGCCGGCCCGCGGATGTATTTGACAATTTACAGCGACTGCAGATCCGGGAACGCCTGGAAATGGTGTCTGTGTCCATGGAAGAGGCGGATCAGGTGGAAGCGGTGATAAAAGCGCATGCACCGGATGAGGTGTATAATCTGTCCGGTCAGAGCTCGGTGGCCCGGTCTTTTGAGATTCCCGGAGAAACCTATGAGAGTGTCGGCACCGCTACGCTGAACCTTCTGGAGGCTGCCCGGAAATTGACACTGCCGGTGAAAATTTTCAATGCTGGTTCAGGAGATTGTTTTGGTGACACGGGGGGCCGTCCGGCCACGGAAAATAGTCCTTTGCATCCGGTCAGCCCCTATGGATCAGCAAAAGTCGCAGCCCTGCGCCATACCGATACATACCGTCAGGCCCACCAGATGTTTGCCTGCACCGGGATTTTGTTCAACCATGAATCCTGGCTGCGGCCCGAACGGTTTGTCACTCAAAAGATTGTGGCAACCGCGTGCAGCATCGCCCGGGGCAGGTGCCATGAAATGCGTTTGGGCAATACCGCTGTCATACGGGACTGGGGCTGGGCACCGGAATATGTGGAAGCCATGTGGCTGATGCTCCAGCAGCCGGAACCCGATGATTATATCATTGCCACCGGCACCAGCATCAGCCTGGAAGATTTTGTGGATGCCGCCTTCTCCCGCCTGGACCTGGACTGGAAAAAATATGTACATACCGATCCCCGGTTTGTGCGGCCCGCCGATATCGGTGTCATGTATGCGGATCCGTCAAAGGCATACCGGAAACTGGGCTGGAAAGCCCGGATTGCAGGCCGTGATGTGGCCAGGCAGATGGTGGATGCCCGTTTGTCCGGAAAAGGTATCTGAGAAACACCCATGAGCTGAAACGGAAATTTGAACATGAACAGAAACAGAAACATGAACAGAAACATGAACAGAAACAGCAACATGAACGGCAACAGGAACAGGAACAGGAACAGAAACTGCATTATGAACGGCAACAGGAACAGGAACAGGAACAGAAACTGCATATGAAAAAAGCATTGATCACCGGCATTACCGGCCAGGATGGGGCCTATCTCACCGAGTTTCTCATGGAAAAAGGATATGAGGTCCACGGCATCAAGCGCAGGGCCTCGTTGTTCAACACCCACCGCATCGATCATCTCTATCAGGAGCAGCACATCAAAGACCGCAGCCTGATCCTGCATTACGGGGATATGACCGATTCCTCCAACCTCATGAAAATCGTACAGCGGGTGCGGCCCGATGAGATCTACAACCTGGCGGCCCAGTCCCATGTGGCAGTGTCCTTTGAAGAACCTGAATACACCGCAGACACTGATGCCCTGGGCACTCTGCGCCTGCTGGAGGCGGTAAAATCCCTGGGCCTTGCAGATACCTGCCGGTTTTACCAGGCATCCACCTCCGAGCTGTTCGGCAAAGTCACCGCCTTTCCCCAGACCGAACAAACCAGTTTCCACCCCAGGTCCCCCTATGCCGTGGCCAAGCTGTATGCCTACTGGATCGTGGTGAACTACCGGGAAGCCTACAACATGTATGCCTGCAACGGCATATTGTTCAACCATGAATCCCCTGTGCGGGGAGAAACCTTTGTAACCCGCAAGATCACCCGGGCCCTGGCCCGGATTTTTCTGGGTATCAAGGACTGCCTGTACCTGGGCAACCTGGATGCCAAACGAGACTGGGGCCATGCCAAAGATTATGTGGCAGCCATGTGGCTGATGCTCCAGCAGGCGACCCCTGAAGATTTTGTCATTGCCACAGGAGAGCAGCATTCTGTGCGGCAGTTTGTGGAAACCGCCGCTGCCCGTCTGGGCATTACCCTGGCCTGGGAAGGTACCGGTGTCCATGAAAAAGGCATTGTCCGGGCGGTGGACCCGTCAGTGGATCTGTCTTCGGGGAATGGAAACAGCCGGATCAAAACCCCCCTTGTGAAGCCCGGGGATGTGATCGTGGCGGTGGACCCCATGTATTTTCGGCCGGCAGAGGTGGAAACCCTGCTCGGAGATGCCACAAACGCACGAAACAAAATGGGATGGCAGCCCTGCATCAGTTTTGCAGACATGGTAAAAGAGATGGTCTGCCATGATTTGGAAGAAGCCAAGCGCGATGCCCTGTGTCGGCAGGAGGGCTTTGCTGTGTGTAACTTTTATGAATAGCATCTGCCCGGAGAATCGGGG
>JAIVHE010000224.1 GCA_020201255.1 Desulfobacteraceae bacterium | reverse complement strand
TCCAGGAACCAGGGATATCCCGCGATCACGCTTTTATCCCGCCCCCTGTTCACAATAAACGCATCCAGTCCCCTGTACAGGGCCTGGTCCAGTGAAAATCCCGTATCAAACCGGGGAAGCGGTTCCGGCAGATCCCGTTGCAATGTCCTGTGCATTGCCTTATTCTCAGCCGTATGTTTTGCCCCATCCTTTTTGCCGGCCACTTCTGCCACCAGGGTTGCCGACTGCCCGCCCAGGCACTCAAAGGAAAAATACCCCGGGCTGAAAAGATCTGAATCCGGATCCAGTCCCCGTTGTGCCTCCAAAGGCCGGTGCACCATGTACTGCCATTGCGGTTCTTGGACAAAAACACCCCGGGCCATGGTCATGGACAGGGTATGGCCCGAACAAAGGGAAAAATCACACCCGGACCCATGGGGGGTAACCCTTTGGGGCCAATCTGTCTCCGGCCCCATGAACGCCTTGACGGTTTCATGAAAACTTCTGTCTTCAATGTCCGGCCGAAATATCAGGGTCACGGGCGCCTCATTCTGCAAAAACCGGCCGTTGGTATTTTTGGTTTCCGGTCTTTTGACAGACAATTGGATCCGGTTGGATGCTGCAGACAGGATCAGGGTCAGCTCCAGAACATAATATTTTCCTTCCGAGGTGGGCACATGGAACCGCCACAACCCGGCATTGTCATAGGAAAAGGTAACCGTCTTAAGACAGTCCTTTGCCAGTTCCCTGGAATATCCCTGGAAAATAGCCCATATCCGGCACCGGGCCAGGACCATTCTCCGGTCCTCGGGCATGGCTGGATTCAGGTTTGCCCCCAGCAGACCGTCATACCGGCTGTGCAGCTGTCCCCAGTCACCGGGAGCCCGCATCATCCCGCCCGCTTTGGTGGTGCCCAGCAGGGTCAACCCGGGATCTGCTGCAATTTTTTTTCTGGTAAAGGTGGTGTGCAAATGCAGGGTTTCAAACGGGGCCAGGTACAGAAGGGACGCTGTTTCCACCCGGATTTTTTCTGGATAAAACAGGCGCAGGTGCAGATGACAGGGCTTGTGTTTTTTTTGCATTGCTTTGGGCATGAACAGGGCGAAAAAACCGCCATCCGCCATGGGCAGTCCTTCTTCATATCCCAGAGATTGTTTTTCCCCGTTGGTGAAAACCAGGATTTCCGAACGAAACCCCACAGGGCTTTTCACCAGCAGAAAAAATCTTGGCGGCACCATGACCTGGCGCGCAAGATCTTTTGTAACATCAAACACAACCACCCGGCTTTCCGTTGAAACATGGTTCAACGACCGGATAAATGCAATGGGATCTGCCGCCATGTGCCGGGCTGCCTGGTCAAGATCCAGACCGCTGACATCGGTATACCCGTCCAGGGCGGTCTTCACAGCCAGGACCCTGGCCTTTGCTTTCTGGATCAACACCTGCCGGGGTATCATTGCCGGCACCTGTTCATCCCTGCCTACATCCGCCTTCAAGGCTTTTACGTCCTGTGGATCAGGGGTCAGGGCCATGACCTCGCCGGGTGCCAGGCTGATACCGGCCAGGCCCTGATCCAACGTGGGTTTGACCCGCGCACCGGACAAAAGGTCCGTCCACTCGGCACAGGTTCTGCCCACATCCCCCGGGTCCCAGGATACCATGGTGGATTTTTGCCAGTCCAGGTTCACCAGTACCAGCAGGTGTTTGTTTCGGGCCGGGTTATGCCGCAGCAGCGCCAGTGACTGGGTGTCTTTTTGCGCAATCATTTCCAGGCGGGTATCTTTGAAAAATACAGGATGGGTTTTCAATATCTGATTGAGCCGGAAGATATGGTCCACCAGGTTGTCTTTTGCCCCCCAGTTGAGGCCCGGAGATTCATGCACATTGATTTTTTGTGTGGCAAACCATTCCACACCGTTGGCAAACCCGAATCCCCCGCATACGGAAGACAGGGCGCACAAGCCGGTGCGCATCCTGGCATAGGTGGTTGATTCCGCTGCCAGGCGGTTGTTGTCATGGGTTTCCGCATAATGGATCATATGGCCGCAGGCTCAGATATCCGCCAAGGCCCTCCAGCAGAAACAGGGTGTCCGGATACTCCTGCCTGACTTTGGCCACCATGTATTCCCAGGCATCTGTGGGAACCATGTACCCGGCATCGCACCGGAACCCATCCACGCCCCGGTGGCACCAGAGCAAAAATATTTGTGCCATATACTCCCACAGGCCGGTGTGCGAATAATCCAGCTTGGTCAAATCCGCCCACACCACCCCCCATGCACCCGGAGCCTTTATTTTGCCGTCTTCTCCCCGCACCAGCCATTCCGGATGGGTCTGGTGAATGGTGGCAGCCCAGCCGGTGTGGTTGATGGCAATGTCTAAAAACAGATACCCGTTATGGTAATGCACGGCATCCACCAGCTCCATGAACTGTTCCAGGGGCGTGGCAGCCGGATCAAACCGGGCCAGGGCCGGGTCCACATCCGTAAAGTTCAGGGCCGCATAAGGACTGCCGAAACGGCCCATGCGGGCATAGGTGGTGGGGGTGGGATGGATGGGCAGAAGATGCAGTGCCCGGCACCCCAAAGTTGAAAAAATAAATCCCACCTGTTCTTTGAGATCCCGGAACTTTCCTGACTCCGGAATTACAGTGAATCCTCTGGCATCCAGGGTTTGGACCAGCGGGGCCAGGGACCGATCCTCCCCGGACCCGGCACTGGATTTGGACGGACCGAACTGGCGGACAAAGGCATTATAAATAATATTGGCGCAGCAGGTGCCGGCCGGCTCCACATTAAGGATGCAATTGTCCCCTTCAGGCCATATGGGAACCGTCTGGTTTTTTGGCATAAAAAAACACTTGGCCTGAAAATACCCGGTCTGGTGCAGCGGCAGCAAAATCTGAAATTCTGTGGCGTTTTTTTTCTTCATCCGGATGTCATACCAGGCCTCATCCAGCTTGATCTCATTTTTCTCCACCCGGTCGATGATCTCCTGCCGGGCGATGGCTGCCGTACCCAGATTGGTGCGGACCCAGGCGTTCCCGGAAATTGCTTTGTCCAGGGTCAGGGTAAACAGCAGGCAGTCCCCGCAAAACAACACCCTGGATGTACCGGGTGACGGTGATTGCATAACGTTTGGCATAATTCTCCCCGGGGTAAGAAGTTACCTTTTATCCCTTATTTTTATATCCATGCCTTTATTTCCTGCATGCCGGCATATAATGAACCACTTGATCACCTTGATCACAATTATCACCCTTCATATCATCACCTTCCCATGTCTTTGGGGTCAAAAGTTACCGTTCGTTACCTTTTTTACCTGACAACCTTGCCATAAAAAAGGCAAAAGCGTAACTTCCGGCCCTGACATGTCCTGTCAGTATTGCGCAAGTATATCACAACACCGCCGGGATTACCGAAACAATTTTACATCTCATTCATGATTTTTCCGGCAATGGGCAGGCACGGATAAAAGCCAGTGAGGCAGACCCGGTTCCCCGGACGATGCCGGGCAATGGTAAAGTGGAAATCGGTGAGCCTGGAATAAAATTGGTCAAACACCTTTTCTTCGGTTTCAAGAGATATCCGGCAGTGGTCAGCCAGACAGAACACGCCGGCACTGTGATGCACCATCAGATAAAAACAGGCAGCAGACAAAAATCTGGGTTCCTGTTCCAGATACAGTTGGGGATAAAATTTGGATATGTAAATCCCTTTGGAAAAACAGTCATGGGAAAGCATCAGGTTCAGGGAGACAAGAAAACCGGTTTTA
>JAIVHE010000530.1 GCA_020201255.1 Desulfobacteraceae bacterium | reverse complement strand
GAACCATTGGACCATATCCTGCTCCACGGTCCCCCCGGCCTTGGGAAAACCACCATCTGCCATATCATTGCCAATGAAATGGGAAAAGAATTGACCATCACTTCCGGTCCTACCCTTGAAAAAGGAGGGGATCTCATAGGTATATTAACCAATCTGTCGGATGGAGAATTTTTGTTCATTGATGAAATTCACCGGATTCCCAAAGTGGTGGAAGAGTTTTTGTATCCGGCCATGGAAGACTTTGCCGTGGATTTTGTCTTTGACAAGGGCATTCATGCCAGAAGCCACCGGTACCGGCTACGCAGATTTGTGCTGGTGGGGGCCACCACCCGGGTGGGGCTGCTGTCTTCTCCTTTGCGGGACCGGTTCGGTCTTTTCCGGACCCTGGATTTTTATGCCGTTGAAGAGCTGGTGATTATTATCAAACGGTCTGCACAGCTTTTGGAGACCCTGATATCAGATAATGGTGCCCTGGCCCTGGCCGGCCGGTCCCGGGGAACCCCCAGGATTGCCAATCGGCTGCTCAAGCGGGTCAGAGATTTTTCCCAGGTCAGATCTGACGGCCGGGTGAACCGGGAAACCGTGCAGGCTGCCCTGGCTCTGGAAGGTATCGACAGCCTGGGACTCACCCGTCTGGACAGACAGTATCTTACCACTATTATCGATTTTTACAAAGGCGGCCCTGTGGGGATCGAGGCCATTGCCGCAACCCTGCAGGAAGAAACCGATACCCTGGTGGATGTGGTGGAGCCGTTTTTATTGAAAACAGGTTTTGTTTTGCGTACCTCCAGTGGCAGAAAAGCCTCTGATAAAGCGTACAGACACCTTAAACTGACCCCTTCGGGATAAGTGCCATCCCGTTGGAGAAAAAGATGTGACGTGTTGCCCATGAAAGCGTATGTATTGATATGCAGGTGGTTGAAATGCAGCTGGTTACCATCAAGCTGGTTGCTTTTTTTACCGGCGTCATTGCTGATGTCGTCATGGCTGCTGATTTTTGTACCGGCAGTATCAGCCGGTTCGGTTCCGGCGGCCCTCATTGCGCTGCCGGAAAATGAAAATGCCATTCTGGTGGAAAAGCAGACCCAGAAATTTTATATTTACACAAATGAACCACCGTTTGACCGTGTAAAACAAATTTTTGAAACCGCCTGTTCCACAGGAGAAGTGTTCGGTCCCAAACACAAAGACGGGGATAAAAAAACCCCGGAAGGTATCTATTTTCTCATTGATGAGTACGAGGAAAGATATCTGACCCCCATCTATGGGAAAAGAGCCTTTCCCATAGATTATCCCAATTTTGTGGATACCCGCCTGGGTAAAAACGGATCCGCCATCTGGATACACGGCACGGACAAAGCCCTCAAATCCATGGACACCAATGGGTGTATTGCAGTTGAAAATGATGATGTCGCAATGCTTTCCGATTATATCACCCTGCATGCCACGCCTCTGGTTATTGTGGAAAAAATCCAGCAGATAACCTTACAGGAACAGCAGCACAAAAAAGAGCTGGTACAGTCGTTTGTGGACAACTGGATACAGGCCCATCTCACCGGCAGTTACCACCATTATTTGTCATTTTACAGCCCCGGGTATCTGCCGGATATTTTCTGGTGGGAATCCTGGGTAAAGCTGAGAAAAACCGCTGATGATCCCATGGAAAATATCCATATCCAGACATCTGACATCGGTATTTACCAGCACCAGGATATGGTGGTGGTGGTAATGGATTTCTGGCTTGTTCTGAAAGAGATCCGGCAGTTTTTGGGCAGGCGCAAACTGTTTATCCAGGAGAGCAACTCTCCGGCATTGCAGATCATTGGTGATACATTCCAGGTGCTGGACAAAGCCCACAAAGATAGTGCAGAACCCCTGGTGGCGGCAGCATCTGTGCTGCATACATCTGCCGGTAAAGCAGTTTTGCAATCTGATCACGCATCAGCCCTTGAAATGGTCCACCAATGGCTGGCTGCCTGGTCGGCCGAAGACATGGATGCCTACGCGGCATTTTATGCCCCCGGGTTCTTTTCCGACGGCATGAACAAAACCCAGTGGGTCAACCGCAAAAAAAGGCTTTCCGGCAGGTACGAATATATCAAAGTGACAGGCAAAGATTTCACCATCAAAAAAAATCAAAACGGGCTGGAGATTCGGTTTTTTCAAACTTATGAATCCAGCGGATTTTCAACCACGGGCACAAAACAGTTGACACTTGTCAAAAAGGATGGGTTATGGAAGATATCTCAAGAGAACTGGAAAGAGAAATAGCCC
>JAIVHE010000529.1 GCA_020201255.1 Desulfobacteraceae bacterium | reverse complement strand
CGCCTGGAGAAGACCACATCAGTGGGGGCGGTTGATGCCGTCATCCCGTCCATTACCGGCCGGGCCTGGATCACCGGCACCCACCAGCACATGCTGGATCCCCAAGATCCCTGGCCGGAAGGTTACAGGGTGGCTGATACCTGGCCAAAGAGGCAGATATAATGCAGTCAACGCGAAAAACCTGCAACCTATGTAACTGAGGAGTAAACGCCTAAATAGTGTCTGACCGAAAACTAAGAACGCCACGTTTTTCAGGGGTATGACGGCTAAAATTTGTTTGAAATTTTTACTCATAATTGAATTACTTGTTGATTTTTACTGATTACTATGTTAATGTAACTTATTGATAATTAATGAGATTTGAAAAAATGAGAGACATAGAAAGCAATTTAAATTTCAACGCCCCAACAAAACTTCGAGGTTGTTTTGCGTAAAATTTTTGAACCACAAATGACATTTGGGCAGACCCCTATCGATCAAATCAACCTTGATATGAGGGCCAGGGATGAAATACCCAAGCTGCTTTTGGGGCTCCAGCATGTCTACTGCGATCAAGAGCTGCGACAAAAAGTTTTTGCCATCCTCAAAAGCGTCATTCCGGAAGACACCGATTCCAAAAATGGACGTCCGGGAATGGACCTTTGGAAGATCCTTGTGATGGGCACCATCCGGCTCAATTGCAATTGGGATTACGATAAGCTCCAGGAGATGGTGAACAACCACAGAACATTAAGGCAGATGCTGGGTCATGGTATGATGGACGATGACATCACCTATCCGCTTCAGACCTTAAAAGATAATGTGAGTCTTCTGACACCTGATATTCTTGATAAAATCAACACCCTGGTTGTACAAGAAGGTCATAAACTTCTGATGAAAAAAAAACTTCGGACGATGAGACATTGATGGGAAAATGTGATTCATTCGTTGTTGAAACCGATGTTCATTTTCCCACAGATATCAACCTACTTTTTGATGCAGTCCGAAAAATGATTCAAATTGCCGCTATTATCAGCCAGGGCATTGGAACGACTATGTGGCGGCAATCAGCATATAATATCAAAATGTTGAAAAGGCTTTATCGGATAGTCCAGCGTTTAAAACATTCAACATCAAAGGATGAAAAGAAAAAGGCCAAAAAAGCCCGGCAGATTATGGATGCCCACAAAGCTTATATCGAGCTTGCCGAAAAATTCATTCTAAAGGCGAAATTAACCATTGAAATGACGGAGTCATCCGATATTATGAATGCGGTCCGAGCCGAAGAGTTGCAAACATTCATCAATTATGCGCTTTGGCAAATTGACCTGATAAAACGCCGGGTTTTGCAGGATGAAAAGATTCCGCATAAAGACAAGATTTTTTCAATTTTCGAACCCCACACGGAATGGATTTCAAAAGGCAAAGCCGGTGTTCCCCAGGAATTGGGACTGCGGGTATGCATCCTGGAAGACCAGTATGGGTTTATCCTGCACCACCGGGTGATGGAGAAAGAAACCGATGATAAAGTGGCCGTTGCAATGGTAACATCGGCCCAAAACAAATTTTCTGGTCTCAAAGGATGCAGTTTTGATAAAGGGTTTTACACCCCTGGTAACAAAAAAGATCTGAAGGATACATTGAACATTTTGGTGCTCCCGAAAAAAGGCAAATGCAACAAGGCTGAATCTGAAGAAGAGACAGCAGAGGATTTTATTCGTTTTAAAAGAAAACATTCAGCGGTGGAATCGGCTATAAACGGGTTGGAAAATCATGGTCTGGACAGATGCCCGGATCATGGCATTCAAGGATTTAAAAGATATGTGGGCCTGTCTGTTCTGGCAAGAAACTTACAGATCATGGGGCATCATATACAACAAAAAGGACTGAAACAGCTGCAACGGTTTGAACAGCGCAAAGCCGCTTAAAAACAGGCTATTGCATCAAAAAAAGTACGTCAAACGCTACAGGTGTGCCCGAAAAATGGGAAAGTCATCAAAAAACGGCAAATATGGAAGTACTTTCCCCGGTTTGTGATAGCAGGAGGACCAACAATTGGAATTTTGTCAGGCATCGGCCCCGGAAAACCTCAAAATCGAGGTTTCCGGCCAGCCACTAAATAGCATTGAACACCTCCGTCGGTCAACGAATGAAAAAGTATTTTTTTATTTTCCTTTGAATTCAAATGGTTGGCAAATATATGGCCCGGTTTGCCTGTCAGGCATGCGGGTTGCACCCCATGATTCTGGAAATCCAGGCCGGGGGACTGACGGCCAATGGGAATACCGGGAGTGTGAT
>JAIVHE010000223.1 GCA_020201255.1 Desulfobacteraceae bacterium | reverse complement strand
TATCTGCATTCTTTTAGACTGAATCAACCACCTTAGAAAACCATCCAAGCCCAGTTCTTTTCCAATCTCGCGGGATGTTCCTTTTTTAATTCGGCCTTCAGTAAACCCGTCCGTATAAAGATACAAACGGCTGTTGGCAAGAGAAAAATTTTTGGTAGAATGCACCACATCAGGTATGACACCCAAGGGTGGAGCTGAAGAATGAATTTTGGCAACTTTTTTGTCGTTTATCAACAAGGGAGGCAAATGCCCCGCATTGATGAGTTTCATTTTTCGTGAGCCAGGATCAAGCCACCCTCCCACAAAAGTAACAAACATTCCTCTGGTGCTTGTTTCACATAATTCATTGTTCATCAGACAAACAATTTGGCTGATATCATCAACGACTTTACTCAAACAGCGGAAAAGAGAAATGGTTTTTGCCATGAGAAGTGCAGCAGATGTTCCCTTTCCCGAAACATCTCCCAGACAGAAACAAATAGTACCGTTCGGTTTGAGAAAATAGTCATAAAAATCACCTGAAAGATGAAAAGCAGGAATATTAAATGCCACTACCTGATGGATCTGGTCAATATCCGGTTGAAGTTTTTTCTGGATTTCCCGAGCAATACCCAACTCAGCTTCCAGTTTTGCAGCATATTCATCCCTTTGCTTAAAAGAGTTTTGCAATTTCCAGGTCAATTCCAGATAACTGATATTGTCTTCAATCAATTTCTGGTTGGCCTGCTTCATCACGGTATTATAATCAAGTTGTGACCCCACATTGATATCCAGTATTGTAGAAATCTCTTTAACTTGATCCGGCAAAAGGGACAATAACGACTCTATTGTTTTTTCTCCCAGTCTGAATATCTTTTTGGCATTTTGTTTGAGTTCAGACAAAGCTGCGGGTTTGTCATAACAGGTAAAGACTGCATTGCACAGATCCGATAGCAGCATCAAAGATGCCAAGATGGTATGCTCATTTGCTGTTGTATTCTTTTTAATACTTTTTTGACTGAAAAGCTGATGATGGGAGGCAATGGCCATACTATAGGTTTCGGGCAGATTCCATCTTTTTGCCAGCAATGCCCCGACACTGTCATGTGTGGTGTGAAATATTTCTGCTTCCATTTCATGTCGTTTTTCCGGAAGGTTTGATCTAAGAAGTGGCCATCTGTCGACTTTGTCAGGCTCCATGGAAAACAGAACCAGCAGTCCGATATCCTGCAGCATGCCGCCGGTAAACGCCTGTTCCAAAGGACCCTTCACAAGGGAGGAAATCTGCCGGGCAGCAATCCCTCTTCGCAAAGCATCTTCCCAGAATATATTGCTGTCAAATCCGGGTATAACGGTTTTAGACAAAGCGTCTTTAACAGAAAAACACAACACCAGATAGCGAAGGTGATCCATGCCCATGGCAACGACTGCTTCAGAAATAGTTTGAATTGATCGATAAAAGCCAAAAAAAGCTGAATTAACAAGGCCCAGAACCTGTGTGGTTAAAACAGGATTCATGGCAATCAGACGGCTCAAGTGCTCAACTTCAGCATCTTCATTCAAGGTATATTGAATCAGCTGAATAATTCTATCATCCGGCACAGGAAGATTTTCTGGCTGAAAATTTTTATAAAAAATTACGGACATCAGCACATTCCAAGCTATGGTAACAATTTTCAGACTTCATTCACCAACTTTATACTGAACCTCCCCATGCCCGAGTATATTGCACACCAGTTTGACATCACAACTGGCCCACTTTTCGCATTATTTGAGATGGACGTTGATATTTTTGAGCCCCATGGTAAAACCCAGTGATTAGTTTGATAGTCTCCGATACCGGTTTGACAGATTCCGGGAATTTGGAATGATCAGAGGTTAACATAGCGCCGTTTCCTTTAATATTCAATGCACCAATTTTTCTCGACTGAAAACCCTGTTTTTAATTATTTTAAAGCTCAAGTAAACTGCCCTATCATACAGTTTTCCAAAACTCAAGCATATTTGCGGCATACAAAAATCAACTGTGGTCACCGATCCGGATTTGAGACACATATTTTCCGGGCATATTTATCGGAGATTGTTATCATGGTTGCGCAGAACCCGGTAATGCGATAAAAAGAATTGATCAACCACACCGTTTTTAATGGAGACTGTCATGACAGCGCATACCGATATTTCCGGGGACCAGGTAAAAGAGATTATCAGAGAATTTATCGCTACCACACCTTTGAACACAATGGAAGACGGCACGGGGGAGCCGGCCTGGGACCAGGCCCTGGTGGGATTTGCCTCCGGAGCAGATC
>JAIVHE010000528.1 GCA_020201255.1 Desulfobacteraceae bacterium | reverse complement strand
TGCTCACCCCGGTGAGAAATACGAACCGGATGAATGGGTCCATTCCCTTGATCACGGAATAAAGGTCCCGGAGTCCATCTCTCATGATCAAGGCGGTGTCGTTATCCGTGATATTGTCCAGGATCGGTTTGTCGTATTCGTCGATCAGGACCACCACGGGCATGTTATACCGGTCATGGCATTTCCGGATCAACTCTTCAAACGCGTTGGAAGTGCCGGTTTCCTGGATTTCCAGATTAAAATCCCTGCCGGCCTGTCTGATAAAGGCGCCGATTTTGTCCTTCAGTTCTTTTTTTGTTTTGACCACCCCTTTGGAAAAATCGATGCGGATGACCGGATATTTTTTATCCCAGTCCCATCTGTCATACACAAACAGGTCCTTGAACAGCTCTTTTCTGCCTTCAAACAGGCATTTCAACGTATCCAGGAACAGGGATTTGCCAAACCGCCGGGGCCGGGAGAGAAAATAGTATTTGCCGGAGTCGACAAGTTTCAAGGCCAGGGGTGTTTTATCGATATACACATAATTTTCGGTCCTTATTTCAGGAAAATTCTGTATACCCAGGGGCAGCTTTTTCATGGTTGCTCTCCAAGTTAGCATTCATGTAAATGAATCTGCAGTATGCAGGTGTTTTCAATCCTGGCAAAAGGTTGCATCATGGCGCTATTATTTTTTATTGCCTGTATCATAAAATCAATATACCTTTGGATACCGGTATTTACAAGAATTTATCCAAAGGGCATTACTGGTTGAGATCATACCTGGCAGCCTGCGCTGCAGCCCATGATTCATGAAAAAACCGCTGACACCCGCCGCTTTAAACAAAAGATCATGTCTGATAACAAGCCATGGGAAGAAAATTGCCCGCCTTGTACCTGAAAACAATGCTGCAAAAGAGGCACACAACCGGCTGATGAAATTACGGGGAACAATGATCAAAGCAGACATTTTAGAACCCGTCGGGGAAGAATGGAATGCAGACACAGATAATTTGTGACACCCATATTTTGATCTTCTGGCAGGATGACCCAAAACGCCTGAGCAATGCTGCTCAAGCTGCCATTGAAACTGGATTGAACGACAAAACGCTTGCCTGTTCAGATATCTCATTCTGGGAAATTGCCATGCTTATCCATTCCGGTCGATTGCGAAATGACATCTCACCGGTACAATACATGGCGGATCTTTGTCTGGCTTTATCTTTGACTGTTTTGCCGATTACGCCGGAAATAGCATCCCTGTCCCAGGGAAACTTTTTTTATCATAATGATCCTGCCGACCGGCTTATTGCAGCAACTGCAATTCATCATAATGCCCCTTTGATTACTGCGGACAAAAAGCTGAAAAAATTAGAACCGCTGACAGTGATATGGTGACCCGTGCAACTGCAGGCCCATCCATGATTGTGATTTTCATCGAGGCATTTCAACGTATCCAGGAACAGGGCTGGGTGGCAGAGCAATCTGATGGTACATTCCCAGATAAAGACTATGGTCCCCAGTGCAGAAGAAATGATTGAATCCGTTAATCTCCCGGACCTGCATAATGATCCCTTTGACCGTCTATTGATTGCCCAGGCAAAAAACAATAATTGTTTGCTTGTAACAAAAGACAAAATTATAAAACAATATGATATAAAAACCTTTTGGGTATAAATAAATGGGGAGGTACTGATGCTCGAAATCTCTGCAACAAGCCTGAGGGGCAATCTTTTTGCCGTATTAAAAAAAGTGGAATCCGGTGAACAGGTCATAATTATCCATAACAAAAAAAAAGTGGCCTGTTTAAAACCCGTTCAAAAGACAGACTGGCGGGAAAAAATACCCCAAAAGCCTAAACTTCTTGTCCCCCCGGATGAGTTTGTTCAGCCTGTTTCCGATATCTGGGAAGACTATGTGTGAAGTATCCGATCAGATAATGATTGAATCCGTTCTTGACTTCAAAATTTGGATAGGAAAGGGTATGGATCACCCAGGGGCAGTTTTTTCATGACAACTCTCCAAGCCGGGATTTATAGGAACAGATCTGCTGTATGAAATTTTCAAAATCCGGAAGATGTTATGGTTTGAGATAGATGTCTCAGTCGTTTGATCCGTTCTTCCACAGTCAGGATTTTTTTTAAAATTGATTTCATAATCTGTTTTTATGTTTGGATCAGTTTGCCGGATCGCAGTTCATCCAGAAAGGGTTTAAAGTCGAAATACATGCCTTTTAAGGCGATTTCATATTCAAGCCGGTCGGCACCATCTTTTTCATACAGCAGTTCACCGGTCGTAATAACCTGGTAGGCCGTTTCAACTGATGCTGCATTCAAAATGACCACATCTGTTCGGCGGCCGGTTTCAAAACTCACCTGTGTCGATATATGATAAGCGTTGTATGAAGCGGTCAAAGGGTCTTTTGCATAATCAAAATTCTTCAGCAAAAAAGCCAGGTCGATATCGGAACTCGATTTAAACCGGTCTTCATCCAGAACGGAACCAAACAGATATGCCGCCCGGATCGTTTCCCGGGCCGACAGTGCCTGCTGGATGCAACGGTTCGCGATGCCGGCAACCGTCTGGATCATTTTGCTATGTCTGCCTGTCTGTTTCATAAAAAACCAATGTATCTTTAATTGCCTGTTGCTATTTGTTCCCATTCAAAAGATGCGATGTTTCTTTTTTCCTTTGAAAATTCGATACCGATCAGAAATATGTCTCTACCTGGTTTCACGTATTTTTCATAGTAACGTTTTTCCTTGATCTGTGCCAGCGGGTTTTTACTGTTGGCGTGGTCTTCTTCAATGACTTTGAATTCAAAGATATACATTTTGCCGTGCCCGGGAAATTTCAAGGTCAGGTCGGCCCGTCCCCTGTTGGTGATATCTTCTGCTGTGAGGTCCAGGCCGAGGCTGGCAAGAAACGCATAGATCACGCTGACATAAAATCCTTCATAATGGGTCAGATTTCCATGAGCGGTATAGGGAATGGCGGCAAAAAGGCGCTCGATCTGTGACTTGAGGCCTGTGAAATCATCTTCAAGCAAGGTTCTGTATAAACGGGCATCAGGTTGAAACCGGTGTTCCGTAAAGTATCCGACCAAATATTTGTTGAACGCGTTCTTGACTTCAAAATTTGGATAGGAAAG
>JAIVHE010000527.1 GCA_020201255.1 Desulfobacteraceae bacterium | reverse complement strand
CAGGGGTTTATCTGGAGCCGGCAGGACGGGGTCATGGCCTGTCATGAAAAATATTATCTGCCGGATGAGCCCGGATATTTTGAAGCATCCTGGTACCACAGGGGCAGCGGCGATTTTCTATCAGCCCGGGGCAACGGGGTGAATATCGGTTTCATGATCTGTACGGACCTGTGGTTCACAGACCGGGCCAGAGATTACAAAGAACAGGATGTGGATCTTCTGATATGTCCCCGGGCCACTCCGGCATCAAAACATGACATCTGGGTGCCCGGAGGACGGGCCGCCGCCATTGTGGCCGGGGCCTTTTGCCTGTCTTCCAATTTCAACGGCCCCAATGTGCCGGGGGAGGATTTCGGGGGAGCCGGCTGGATCATTGAACCGGAAAGGGGGGCAGTCCAGGCCTTGACCGACCGCCGGCACTGGTTGTTGACCCTGGACATTGATATTGCCTCGGCAAAAGCCGCCAAAAAGACCTATCCCCGGTATGTGCAGGAATGACATCCAATGCCGAATGACACGATTCAGATGCCAAAGACAGGGTGGTGGGAACAGCGCGCCCTATCCTTTTTGTTTTTTTTTCTCTTTTTTCTCATTTCGTTTTTCTTTTAAGGTTTTTTCTGCCTTTTTTTTAACGGTTTTTTGGGTGTCACGTGCTTTGCTCATGGTGTATCCCCTTTATAGTATCGGGTTGCATACAAATGGATTGTATCTCTGTTGTATCAAGACTACAAGCAATTATTGCACCATATATGTGCAGCTGTTTTTTTGTGAACGGATCAGTATCAAAAATGCTGGAGCCGGCTGTTGCAGTCAGGTTTCGAGTACCATATCCTTTTGTAACGTTACCGTTACGGTCTGAAACAGAAATATGATAAGGTAACGGCATTTTGCGGCCTGTATCGTGCCTGTGTAAACAGGTGCAACCCCCCTTTCCGGGACTGGTTTGCATAAGATTTATACAGAATGGATGTTTGCTGGCATGAATCTTGATTTGATTGATAACAAGTGCAGCAGCAACCATACAGACACTCAAAGCAAAAGGATACCCAAAATGGAAATTACCGAATTTGAACCCGGTTTACAAAAGCAGGTGGCACTGGTGGATTTCAGTGCACCCTGGTGCGGGCCATGCAGACAAATGGCGCCGATCATCAAAAACCTGGCAGACAAATACAAAGGAAGGGCCGCTATTGTGGAAATCAATATTGATTCCCAGCCGCTGGTGGCAACCCACTATATGGTTCAGAGCATTCCCACCCTGATTTTGTTTGATCACGGTCGGGAAATAAAGCGGTTTGTGGGGGTCCAGTCCACAGAGACCCTGGAAAAATATGTTGACGATGTTCTGATAAAAAAATCATAGCGCATTTATTGCGCCAGGAGGAAATATGGGCAGATGTGTGAACCATCCGGAAAGGCAAACCAGTTATCTTTGCATGAAACACAACTTCTATTTGTGCGACCAGTGCCTGACATGCCGTGATCCCGATATTTACTGCAAATTCCGGCCGTCCTGCCCCATTCATTTTGTAACCAAAAAAGGGTTTGATGACACTGACACCCAACACACATTTACAAAGGAAAACCTGTCATGATAAAAGCGTTGACATATATTCAAAAAAATCTGGTATGGACCATACCTGCTGCCATGGGTTTTGGATTACTTTTCGGATACCTGTTTGATACCTCTTCTTTAAAACAACTGATAATCCCGGTCACCTTTATCATGGTCTATCCCATGATGGTGACCTTGCATGTAAAATCTGTTTTTAAGGGCAAAGATCTCAAACTCCAAACCGTAACACAAGTGATCAATTTTGTATTTGTCCCGCTGCTTGCGTTTTTTATCGGCAAACTGCTGCTGTCGGGTCAGGATCCCAAATACGGCCTCTGGGCGGTGGGACTGTTTCTCATCGGGGTTCTACCCACCTCCGGCATGACCATTTCCTGGACCGGGTTTGCAAAGGGCAGCAAAGAGGCGGCCATAAAAATGGTGGTGTTCGGTCTCATTATCGGATCCCTTGCCGCACCTGTATATACAAAGGTATTCATGGGTGCAACCATAGACGTTAATATGCTCCATATGTTCAAACAGATTGCCATCTTTGTATTCCTACCCCTTGTGGTGGGGCTTTTAACCCAGACCTATGGCTTAAAAAAATATGGCCAAAAAGACTGGAATGAAAAAATAAAGCCCAAATTCCCGCCGTTTTCAGCTTTAGGGGTTGTGCTCATCGCATTTTTGGCCATGTCGCTCAAGGCACGGCATATCATTGCCAATCCCGGTGATATCTTC
>JAIVHE010000222.1 GCA_020201255.1 Desulfobacteraceae bacterium | reverse complement strand
CACAACCGCAGGAAATATCTGTTCTATCCCCTTACCGGACTTAGCGGACACCAGCAGGGCGTTTTCACCGTCCAGCCCCAAATCTTCTTCGATCTGGTTTTTCACCCATTCGATTTCCGCAGAGGGCAGATCGATCTTGTTGATGACAGGAATGATGGTCAGATCAAGTTCCATGGCCAGGTACAGATTTGCCAGGGTCTGGGCCTCCACCCCCTGGGATGCATCCACAATGATCAAAGCCCCTTCACAAGATTTCAGGGCCCGGGAGACTTCATAGGAAAAATCCACATGACCGGGGGTGTCGATGAGATTCAACAGATACTCGGTGCCGTCTTCGGCTGTATAGGGCAAGGACACTGTCTGGGATTTGATGGTAATTCCCCGTTCTCTTTCAATGTCCATGGAATCTAAAATCTGCTCTTTCATATCCCGCTCGGAAACGATCCCGGTCAACTGAATAAGCCGGTCCGACAGGGTGGATTTGCCATGGTCGATATGGGCGATGATGGAAAAATTACGGATCTGTTTTTGATGAATCTTCAATGGTGCTCCAAACTAAGAGTTGACAAGTATCGGGTTTTTACGTTAGGTTTTCTGTTCATATCAATTTATGGTTACTACATGTACCAATTGTATAAAAGCGTGTCAAGATTAAGCCGGTAACCCGCATTTTCTGGAGAAAATAAATTATGGCGCATGCCATTTTGATCGTTGACGATGATACCGCCATAAAAGAATCTGTGGAAGAATATCTCACACTTCTCTCCTACCGGGTACAAAGCGCTTCCAGTGCCGAAGAGGCCCTGGAAAAACTCAAAACCTTCCCTGCCGATGTGGTGCTTACCGATATCATGATGCAGGGAATGGACGGTCTGGAGCTGACCCGCAGGATAAAACAAACCCATGATATCGATGTCATGGTCATGACCGGTTACAGTGCTGACTATTCCTATGAAGAAGCGGTAAAAACCGGTGCCAGTGACTTTATTTTCAAACCCTTCCGGTTCGAAGAACTGGATTTGCGCATTAAGCGGGTACTGCGGGAAGCGGAATTCAAAAAAGAACGGACCAGACTGCTCAAGGAACTGGAGCAGCTGGCCATCACCGACGCCCTGACCAAATTATTCAATTCCCGCCATTTTTTCAGACAGATAAAAACCGAAATAGAGCGCCACGAGCGGTATAACCATGCCTTGTCCCTGATGATGCTGGACATTGACCATTTTAAGAACTACAACGACACCTGGGGCCATCTGGAAGGGGACAAGGTGCTCATGGCCATCGGCCGGATCATCAATTCCTGTATGCGGTCCATGGACACCGCCTACCGGTATGGAGGAGAGGAATTTGCCGTCCTGCTGCCGGAAACCCGGATCAAAAAAGCCTGCGTGGTGGGAAACCGAATAAAAGATCTTATCAGTTCCGCATCATTTGAGCCCCAGACGGGTGTCAGGAGATCGGTAACCATCAGTATCGGTGCCAGTGAACTCAAAGATGCAGAAGATTTTACCTCTTTTATCCGGCGTACCGACCAGGCCCTGTATAAATCCAAAGAGGACGGCCGCAACCGGCTCACATTCTGCTGACACCCTGGTGCGGGGTAATGCGCATACTCAAATCCACGGCCCGGGCCTGGTGGGTCAGGGCACCGCAGGAAATCACGTCCACACCGGTGGCGGCAATGACGTTCAGGGTCTCCAGGCAGACATTGCCTGACGCTTCCACCACAGCCCGGCCATTGATAAAATCAACCGCTTGTTTCATGGCTGCGCAGGACATATTGTCCAGCATGATCACATCTGCCTTGGCTGCCAGAGCCTGTCTGACCTGGTCCATGTCAGAGACCTCCACCTCGATTTTCATCAAATGCGAGGTGCGCTCCCGAACCGCCTGCACCGCCGCTGCTATGCCGCCGGCCACGGCAATGTGATTGTCTTTTATCAGGATACCGTCAAACAGAGAAAACCGGTGGTTACTCCCCCCCCCTGCCCTCACCGCCTGCTTTTCCTCCAGCACCACACTGCCTTTCTGGACGAAATCTCCATCCAGGTGCAGCATACGGATATCCACATCCGGATCCAGCATCTGAAAGGTTTTTTGTGCCACCCCGGTACCGGCCAGGACACAGTCCTGCTTGGCGGTGATAACGCCGGTTCCCCGGCGGGATGCGGGCAGGATGCTTTCCGATGTGATGTCCCCCAGGCCGGAATCTTCAAACAGGGCCAGGGAAATAATCTGTTCCATCATGTCCATGGGTTATGCAAGGTCCTGGATACGTTTGAGATTGGCAGCCAGTTTTTCATTTTTCTCAGAAAGTTCCTCGTGCCGGCCATTGACTTTATCAATAACGTCCCGGGGGGCTTTTTCCAGAAAACTATCGTTGCTGAGCCGTTTCTGAACCCCTATTAATTCTTTGGTGTTTTTGTCCAGTTCTTTTTCCAGCCGCGAGATTTCCTTGTCAAAATCGATCACTCCCTCCAGGGGCACAAAGCAGGTGGTGTTTGCTGTCACAGAGCTGGCACAGGAGGCTGGTGCATTATCCGGTTCACAAAAGGAAAGACGTTCCAGGGTGGCCAGATTGGAAATAACCGCCTTGTTTTCGGCAATGAGCAGTTTTTCTTTTTCATCTGCTGTATTGGCCAGAACCTTGATTTTCATGGACGGCTGGATGTTCATCTCACTTCTGATATTGCGGATACCTGAAATCAGATCGAAAAGAAACACCATATCCTTTTCCACCGGCAGGTTCCTGTAGCGGTCATAATTTTCTTTTGTATACGGGAAAGACGAGTGCATCACCGACCCGCTGGTGGCGGGCAGTATATGATAAATCTCTTCTGTAACAAAGGGCATGAACGGGTGCAGCATGACCAGAATATCTTCCAGAACCCTTGCCAGGACTGCCCGGGCTGTATCCCGCCGAGTCCCGCCCTGCTTTTCATACATCGCGGGTTTTTCCGTTTCAATGAACCAGTCGCAGAACTCATGCCACACAAACTGGTACACTGCAGAAGCCGCCTCATTGAACCGGTAATTTTCAATACCCTCTTTCACCGCCAGGGAGGTGGCGGCAGACCGGGACAGAATCCAGCGTTCCCACAAGGACAACTTGTCATCATCAAAAGCCGTATCTTTGGGCGTGATATGCATCAGTGCAAACCGTGCCGCATTCCACAGCTTGTTCACAAAATGGCGGTATCCTTCCACCCTGGATTCAGACATTTTCACATCCCGGCCCTGGGCCGCAAAAGCAGCCAGGGTAAACCGGAA
>JAIVHE010000221.1 GCA_020201255.1 Desulfobacteraceae bacterium | reverse complement strand
TTCTGGGTCATCAACCAGCGCTTTCGCCATAAGTGTAATCAACTCTTTCATTAACGAATCTCCTTTAACCAAAATGACAATGAATAAGATATTTAAGCTACAACATTTAACTGTTTTATGGCTGACTTGTCGAAATGGTTGGTATAGAATATCATAACTGACTACAATCACAAGCCCTATTTATAACGCTTTGAAGATTTTATGCAAAAACCGGTATTGGGATCGAACAAATCTTATTTTTCATACAATATCGCAGGGATAATCGTAAAAACTAAAGGACGAAAATAGTCATTCCCCTTGACATCAAAACGGAATTCATTATTTTAAAAGGGTCATTATATTTATGTACCGGGAAAAATATTTTATTTCATTGCCCGATAAAATATTTGTTTTTGGTAAGGGCATACAATTAAGGATGTATGAAGTGGTCACAGAAATTACAATACAGGAATCCGAACGTAAAATGCTGTCCGAAGCCGGATATGGGGAACCAGCTATTGACTATTATCTTGGGAAAAAACATATGGGCGCCATTGAAAATGCGAACCAAATTTCCTTTAAAGTTGGTTCCTGCGGTGATACAATGAAAATTTATTTAAAAGTTGATGAAAATCAGATTGTTCAGGATGCCAAATATGAGATCGCCGGATGTGCGGGTGCCATCTCTGCGGCAATGGCAACAGTGGATCTTGTTAAGGGAAAAACCGTTGAGCAGGCTTTGCAAATTACGGATGGGGATGTTTTCAGGGTTCTTGAAAGTATACCGGAAAAAAAGCATCACTGCATTCAACTGGCAGTCAAGACAATGCACCTGGGCCTTGAAGAATTTCAAACGGCACACGTTTCTTAAATGGCTTACCAGTATTGTTCTTGTCTGCATTTCACTTCTATCAACCGGTTGCGTCTCAACAAATTTCAGCGTTGAGACCCTGGCTAAATCCGATATCAATATGGTATCGGATATCCATATTGACCAGACACTGATACTTCTAAAAACGCTCACCCGAAAATTATACAAAATGAACCCCGGGGAACTGGCTAAAACCCCGGGAGCAACTATATCGTCCAGGATTGCAGACATTTTTAAATGCCCTGCCCCGCCTCCGGAGCCCACCCTTTTAGGCAGCAGATCCACCCAAGCCATGCTGGCAGGCCTTGAACCCGATTATGAAGGCGACCGGGTGTATGCGGTTATGTACGGATTGTTCACCATGCTGCACATGGCATATAACAACAAATGCGACATGTTCATGCTGGATTTTTTAATCTCCCAAAATTTTTACAACTCAGCCAGAAATATAGAAATTCTAGTGTGGCGCCTGAAAACCAGGCATACATCAACCGACAGCTTATGCCTGATCACCAACACCTTTAAGGGTGACGTATCAAATTTAAGTTTTGAGCGAATTTTTGGTAAACTGATTGCTTTATCAGATAGCATGGCGCTGATCATAGCTGAACGGGGAGACCGGTTTGTCAAGCAGGCCGTTCATATCGCCGGCATGAGCTTTCTTCCCGTGGGAATCTAAAAATTAGAAAACCGCGTCACCCGATTCTCATAATATTGTTTTCTTTTGGTCGACATCTTAAGTGCCTGCTTTGCAGCCGCCAATGCCTGGCGTTTATAATTATTCAAATACAAGGCTTCGGCATAAGTATCCAATATATATGCTTCCTTTTGGAGATCCACAGCCCGGCGGGCCAGATCCAAGGCCCTGGGGGCATTTCGAAACGCTTTGTCCGGGCATGTGGCCAGAAGCCAGGCCAGATTATTTAAAGCATGGACATTAACCGGATCTATTTTTAAAACCTTTTCATAGGCCACCATTGCCTTTTCATACTTCCGGTCATCATAATAAAAATCACCCACCTGCACATATAAATCCGAATTATCAGGATTAAGCGCAAGCTGACGGCTCAAAATTTTTCCGACGACAAATCGATCAAACGAGGTGTTAAGTCCGCCATAGCTGACACTATACCCAAGAAAGAAAATGACCCCCACGGCAAGGACATACCCGGCAATCATTTTTTTTACTTTTCTGTGGTAATCCTGGATCAAGCCCGGATTCATCCAGCACTTTTCCAGAAAACCAATGCGGCGACCAATGCTGAAATGGTGCCAGTTGGGTTTATCAATGGACTGGCGGCTTAGGGACGCAATTTTGTAAAAAGTGGAGATCAATGCCGACGGCGAGTCTGTATATCTAAAAATATGCAGATCTGCCTGGCGTTCAAAATGCCGCATAAACAGACCAAAAACAAACCGGAAATACAGAATAAACAGACCAACGAGAACC
>JAIVHE010000220.1 GCA_020201255.1 Desulfobacteraceae bacterium | reverse complement strand
GGGTCTGGCTGCTGGTTTCAATCACCGCCACAACCGCACCGATGGACACGGTTTCCCCTTCTCCCACCTTGATTTTGAGTTCACCGTCGGTTTCTGCCGTCACCTCCAGGGTGATTTTATCGGTTTCAATGACAAACAGAGGATCATCCGTTTGTACGGTGTCACCGTCATTTTTTAACCATTGGACCAAAAGGGCCTCTGTTATGGATTCGCCAACGCTTGGAACGGTTACGTCATGTGCCATGATCACTCCTTAAAAATGCGGTAAAAACTTTGCCCGGCTTTCCACAGCCCGTATCAAAGCGTTAATGCCTTTTTGATAATCGCTGCCTGCTCCTGTTTGTGAATACCGGAAAAACCTGTGGCAGGAGATGCCTGTGCAGGTCTGGCCACACAGTGCACCACATCTCCCACCAGTTTTTCCAATCGTGGCCGGACAAAATCAGCTCCCCCCATGTTGGCGGGTTCTTCCTGTACCCAGTACCACTGGCGGGTATCCTTGTACCGTGAAATGACTTTTTCCAGCAATTGCTCCGGAAACGGGTAAAACTGTTCCATCCGGATGACAGCGATCCTGTCCTTTTCCGATTCAGAGCGCTTTTGCAAAAGATCATAAAAGATTTTCCCGCTGCACAACACCACGCGATCCGGATTTTCGATCTTTTCAGGATCATCCAGGATTTCGCTGAAACTGCCCGATGCCAGTTCTTCTAATTCTGAAACCGCCATGGGATGCCGCAGCAGGCTTTTGGGGGTCAGGATGACCAGGGGTTTTCGAAATGACCGGACCATCTGGCGCCGCAGCAGATGAAAATACTGGGCCGGTGTGGTGGGGTTGCAGACCTGGAGATTGTCATTGGCGCACAACTGGAGGAAGCGTTCCGGCCGGGCGCTGGAATGCTCCGGCCCCAAACCCTCGTATCCGTGGGGCAACAGCAGGACCAGACCGTTCTGACGCTGCCATTTGGCTTCACCGGCGGCAATATACAGATCAATCACGGCCTGGGCATTGTTTACAAAATCCCCGAACTGGGCCTCCCACAGGGTGAGCACTCCGGGTCTTGCCACGGCATACCCGTATTCAAATCCCAGAACACCGGCTTCGGACAGGAAACTGTCATAGACCCTGTATTCTGCCTGATCCCGGGCAATATGGTTCAAGGGAACCCACAGATCACCGTTTGTAATGTCCCGGATCACGCTGTGACGCTGGGAAAATGTTCCCCGGCCGCTGTCCTGGCCGCTCAACCGGATGGGAATGCCCCGGGACAAAAGGGAGGCAAATGCCAGTGCTTCTGCTGTGCCCCAGTCGATGTCTTTGCCATTTGATACCGTATCAAGCCGTTTTTCCAGCACCCGTGCCAGTTTGTCGTATATGGAAAATCCTTCCGGCACTTCATACAGTTTTTGGGAAAAGGCCGTCAATTTTGATTTTTCCACGGCAGTATCCGCCTTTTCATGGGAATAGCTGCCGGAGATGTCGTCCCATTCCGGATAAAACCGGGGCCCGGGAAACGTGCACGTGCTGCTCCGGACATCGGCAAAGGCGGTTTCCATGTCCTGTTTTGCCGCTGTTGAAATCTCCTTCGGTTTTTGGGAAGAGATAATTTTCTCGTTGATCAGCTGATCCGCATATACCCGGTCCAGCGGTGTCCGGGAACGGATGCGCTCATACATCTGCGGCTGGGTAAAATAGGGTTCATCCCCTTCATTATGGCCGAACCTTCTGTAACAGACCACATCGATCACCACATCCTTATGGAAATTCTTCCGGTAGGCCGCTGCCAGTTGCACCACGTGAAGGGCGGCTTCCGGGTCTTCGCCGTGAACGTGAAAAACCGGGACCATGAGCATCTTGGCCACATCTGTGGAATATCGGCTGGAGCGGGCGTTTTCAGACGTCGTGGTGTTCCGTTGTGGTATTTTACATCCCCGGCACCGATGAGGTCCGCCGGATCATAACAGCTCTCAAACGCCTTGAAGATATCCTCATACGGCCTTTCAAGCACCTGGGTCTGAACGCTTAACCGTCCTCGGTGGGTCATGCCCAGAATCACTTCTCTGCAGCCGTCATCCGACACCCGGTGGAAGAGCGCGTGGAGCATGGGAACGATCACCTCTGCACCTTCCAGGGAAAACCGGGTCTGGCCCGGGTATTTGCTGTTCAAAAACCGTTCAAACACACTGGTGCGGGTCAGTTTTTCCAGCACCACGATTTTTTCTTTGTCGGAAAGTGCAGGACAATTCCTTACAGGCTCCATCCTTTCCTGGAGCCACCGCCTTTCCCCAGGGTCCTGCAGGTGCATGTATTCCACGCCGATGGAACGGCAATAGGTTTCCTTGAGCCGGCTGAGAATGTCCCTGAGCCGGGCCTGGCCCGAGTCGGAAAATCTGCGGGTGAAAAAAAAAGTGTCCAGCTGATCCGGCGACAGGCTGAATGCCTCAAGGTTCAGCAAAGGATGGTCTGTGGGGCAGGAAGAGAGCGGGTCCATGCAGGCCATCAGGTGGCCCAGATCACGGTACCGGTATATCAGTGATTCCACCCGGGACTGCTGCAGGGCTGCATCCGGTGTACAGGCGGTTTCATCATCTGCCGGCCCGATATTTGCGGTCTCAAATCCTTTAAAGAAATACTGCCAGTCCCGGGCAACGGCGTTTGGATCATCTTTCCATTTTTTATACTGGGCCTCTATATACTCCGTATTCCACATGTCGGTTGTTGCCATATTTGTCTTTCCTTTCAGATGAGGATGCCCGAGGATCATTTGGATTCCATCCTCTGCGCCAGCACCACCAATCCGTCAACCGCAACGGGCACCCCTTTGTGTATGATCAAAGGATTGATGTCGATTTCCTGAATGTCCGGATACGCGCATCCCAAATTGCCCAGGGTCACAAGGATACTGCCCAGGGCACTTTTGTCCACCGGATCACATCCACGATACCCGTCCAGCATATCCCGGCATTTCAGCCGGTCGATCATATGCAGGGCATCTGTCAGGGTCAGTGGAGCCAGGCCGAATACCGTATCATTGAGTGCTTCGGCAAATATCCCGCCCAGACCGCACATGACACAGGGACCCAGTCGGGGATCCTTTACAAATCCTGCCATAAGTTCCATCTTTCCTTGAACCTGTTTCTGGATCAGTATACTGCCGCGGCCCTGCAGGGTTTGCTGCAGGCTTTCCACCTCTTTTTCAAGGCCTTGTTCTGATCCGATGCCCAGCCGGACAAGGTTTGATTCTGTCTTGTGCGCTATTCCCGGCAGTATTCCCTTGGGCCGATGAAAAAGCATGCCCATGCATTCCACTGCCCGCATGATTTCCCTGAATACCGGGATCCCGTGTTGCTGGGCCGTCTCCTGGAACTGGTGCACCCGCTCCCGTTCCCCGGATATCCAGCAAAACAGGGGTTTTCCCGCTTTTCTCGCTGTTTTTGCCATCATTTCAAGATCGGTTTCCAGGCTGAATCCGCCTGCAAAACAATGGACAAAAACGGCATCTACGCCAGGATCGGCGCAAACCGCCTCCATGGCCTTGCCGTAAACCTTTTTCGACCCGTTCAAAATGATCCCCGGCCACATATCCACCGGATTTGACGGCGGCATCCATTCCGGAAAAACGGTCTGCAGTTCCTCTAAGGTAGCAGCACTGAATTGCGACAATACCAGACCGTGCGTGTCCATGATATCGGCGGAAACAATCCCTGCAGCGCCGGTGTAGGTGAGAACCGCCACACGGTTCCTGCTTTCAGGCGGTATGTCGGGATACATGCCCAGGGTTTTGCAGTAGTCGGCCAGTTGATAGAAATCATTGGCTTCCACAATGCCGGCCTGGGCCATGGCACCGGAAACCAGTGCCCCGCTGGCGGAAAGGCTGGCTGTATGGCTTACTGCCGCAGCTGCTCCTCCGGCTGTTTTCCCCCCGTTCAGTATCACGATGGGTTTGGTGGTCCCACGGGATAATGCCATGAACCGCCGGCAGTCGGTAAACGATTCCAGGTACAATCCAATGGCGGCTGTATCCGGATCACCAATCAGATATGCCAGCAGATCATTTTCATCCACATCCATCTTGTTGCCGATGGAACAGACCTTGGATATCCCCATGGTCCCGTGGGACATCAGATCAATGAGAAACGCACCGGCAAGCATACCGCTCTGGGCAATCAGCGACACGTTGCCGCAGGTAAGCCCGGTTTCCCATATGGCAGGTGTCACCGTAGAAAACACATACCTGCGCCCGGCATCCACCAGGCCCATGCAGTTGGGTCCCCACAACCGGATCCCGGTCTTGTCGGCAATCTGTTTTGCCTTTTGCTGCAATGCCTCTCCTTTGGTGCCGGTTTCAGAAAATCCGGCCGACTGGATCATGACCCCGGGAATGTTTCTTTTGGCACAGTCTTCAATCACACCGGGCACCATGTGCGCTGCGACAAATACAATGGCAAGATCAACGGGATCGGGCACATCGGCAACCGAAGGATAGCAGGGTAATCCTTCAATTTCTTTGTATCCGGGGTTTACCGGATATATTTTCCCCGAATATCCTTTTTTCAAATTTGATACAATGATATTCCCACCTTTTCCCTTGCTGGCTGTGGCACCCACAACAGCAATGCAACTCTTTCGGCTGTTGAAACTATTATTGCAGAAACAGTTAAACAACCTGTAGGGTCTGAATTCATGGCTCCTCCGACCGGGGTGTAATTGCAATCTGATACGGTACTTTTCGAGGTGTGTATCTCCGCCATACATGGCTTGATTTGTGCCTTTTGGCATGATTTGTGCTGTTGTACTTTTGTATTGATTAATTATTCATCAAATATGTACAGCATTGATGACAGGAAAGGTTATGGCAAAACCCCACGGCAGAAAAACCCGGCAGAAGGTCAATGAACTATTGCACTGCCAGGACAGAACAAACGCCCTGGAGCAGCTGGCAAAAATCCCGGACAGGCAGCTGGCGAGCCCCCTGTTCTCCCATTTCTACGCCACAAACCAATTGATACGATTCCGCAGTATTACTGCCATGGGGCTGCTGGGAAAAAGGCTGGCATCGGGACACATGGAAAATGCCCGGAACCTGATGCGGCGGCTGATGTGGAACCTCAATGATGAATCCGGCGGTATTGGATGGGGATCTGCCGAAGCTATGGGGGAAATCATGGGACGCAGTCCGGCTATGGCGGAAGAGTATGCCTCTATTTTGTTTTCCTTTCTGGACCCAAAGGCCAATTACATTGACAACCCCCTGCTACAGCAGGGAGTGCTGTGGGGTATCGGCACCTGTGTCAGCGCTTTTCCTGACAAACTGACCCCCCATCTGGCCGAATTGATCGCCTTGTTTCTTGACGATGAAGATGAGATCAAAAAAGCATATGCTCTGCGGGCTCTGGCGCATGCCGGCCCCCCGGGTGCCAATTGTCTGTCCGGTCATATCCTGGCAGATACCCAAAAGATACCGCTGTATACCGGATGGCATTTTGAACCCACCCGTATCTGTGATATTGCCCTGACCTGTTTTCCACCAACAGGCCAGGGTCCGGAAAACCGCTGAACCAAGGAGGGCCGGATGCCTTCAAAAAAATGTGACAAAAACATTGCCCGCACCATTGAGCTGGCCAACGAAATGATCGCCATGGCTCACCATGGTTATGATGACCATGAAGATCCAGGATGCGGGGTGCTGTATGGTATTCTGCTGGACTCCGGCTATCGCATTCTGAACCTGGCGTTAAAGGAAAAGCAGGCCCATATTGACAAAGGCTGGTGGGATGAAACGGTAACAGGCGCCAAGACAACTGACAGCCCAGTAATAAAAAACGACGAAAGAAAATGAATGAAACGACCTGCCATTGATCTGGGGACATGCATTTTGTGTGAAATCTGTGTGGAACTGGCTCCCAATGCCTTTGAAATCAGCGATTCCGGCTTTGTTCAGGTGCTGCCCCTGGACAATTATATGGATGATGATATCCATGAAGCCATGAAAAACTGCCCCAAAGACTGCATTACCTGGGAAGAGGTTTGATTCTTTTTGTTGTAAAATAAAAAAACCATTGCTCTTGATACACAAACGTGTCATTTAAGGCATCAGATGTGTGCCACATGCACCTGCTGATATAAACCTGCTGACGCCATAAAATGACCTGCCATGAAAAATTTTGCCCATACCCTGCTGGACCGGGATAATCTGAATCTGGTCCTGGACAATCTCAAACTGGGAGTAATCGCCCACACAACCGAGCGCATCATCACGGTGTTCAACAAAGAAGCGGAAAAAATCACCGGATACAAAAAAAAAGATGTCCTGGGCAAAGATTGTCACAATGTATTCAATTCTCCTTTCTGCGGTACCAAGTGCTCTTTCTGCAATGATACCCCGGACCTGTTTTCCGATACCAAGGAATACCCCGTCACCTTTGTCACCCGCACCGGGGACACCCGGCACCTGGAAATGATTGTTTCCGCTATCATTGACAATGACGGGTTGCTGAAAGGTGTCATCGCCTCCTTCCGGGATCTGACCGAATCCATCAACCTGTCTTTGAAAACAGAAAGCCTGTCCAGCTTCAACGGCATTATCGGCAAAGACTCCACCATGCAGGAGATATTCCGGCAGAT
>JAIVHE010000219.1 GCA_020201255.1 Desulfobacteraceae bacterium | reverse complement strand
AAAAAAGGTTTTTCAGCCTTTATCAAATTAATAATTTCATTCCTGGATAGAGTTTTATTCATTTGCCGGTCTAAATCCTATTGGTAATCCATACTCACAGATATTTTTTATTTCCAAACAGAACAGATATTATCAGGTTTATGATTGCATTGGTATCCATTATTTTTCATGGCCCTGAAAACTCATGAAGCGGATAATACTTGAATCAGATCAATCATTGTAAAGATCCATATCCGGATAATATTTTTTGGCGCAGTCACTACAGATACTATGACTGAATTCCACATCAGAGTGTTTATGAATATAGGCTTCCATCTGATTCCAGTATCCTTTATCGTCACGTATCTTTTTACAGTGCATGCATATGGGCAGCAAGCCCCTTAATGTTTTGACTTTCTCAAGAGCATCTTGAAGATGACGTGTACGTTCATCGACTTTTTTCTCTAAAGTTTCATTGGCCTGTTTAAGTTTTTGCTCGGCAATTTCACGTTTAGCTATTTGTTTTTGCAGGCTGTTATTCAAACTCATGGTAGATCGGTAACGCCAAAAAGCCATGCCAAAAATAATAATGACCAAGAGTGATGTCATAAAAGCAACAATCTTTTCAACCGTCCAAAAAGGTGTCGGACTTCCATACCAACGTTTATAAATAATTTGGTATTTTTCAGAGCCAACCAGTTTTCCAACAGCAGAATCCAGTCTTTTTAACAGGACCTGATTATTTTTTGCTACAGATATGGCGCGCCTGATTTCAATTATAGGATCACCAACCACTTTAATCTTATCCTCTAATCTTGCCTGCATGGCCAATTTCCACAAGACAGGTTCAGGATAGATCAGGGCATCAGAATTGCCTGACAATAAGCCAAAAAGGGCATCTTCAATATGTTCATATTTTTGGACAATAATCTCCGGATAGTCCTTGACTATCATTTCGCCAATATTCAGCTTAACCACAGCAACATTTTTTGCGTTGAGACTTTGAATTGTCGAGATTGCCTTTTCATTTACCCGAGTAAAAATAGAAACGGGAAATGTTTCTACTGGACGCGTAAATTCAAATAGTTCTTTGCGCCTGTCAGTAATCCCTTGATTTGGAATTAAGTCAGCTTGCTCAGTTCTGAGGGCATCAAACATTTCCTCCCAATTGTTTTTAACCAAATATTCAATTTCAAGATTTGCCAATCTTGCTATTTCTTCAATTATATCTATTGCAAATCCCTGGGGTTCACCTGCATCCGAAGTTGAATATTGGGGAGGGAAATTGTTTAGAACCGCCACCTTCACTCGTATCGGATCAGATTCATCAGCATATAATGAAAAAGTTGTGGCAAGAAAGAAAACCGCTATTGATAAGGAGATTAAATATTGTTTTATCTTTTTGAATGCAATCATTTTAGGTATTTAATAATTTTTGATCTTTCGTCTATTCTTTGGTTTCATCCAAAACTTCCCGAACCTTCGCCGTCATGTCCGCCATTGAAAAAGGCTTTTGAATAAATGCCACTCCGTGATCCAGCACCCCCTGATGGGCAATGACATTTGCGGTATACCCGGACATGAACAGCAGTCCAATATCAGGGCAAATTGCAGTGATCTGTCCAGCCAGGTCACGGGCGTTCATCTCCGGCATGACCACATCGGTCATGAGAAGATGAATTTTATCTGCATGGGCTTTAGCCAGGTCGATCGCTTCAGCAGGTGTGGCTGCGGAGAGCACGGAATAACCCTTTCTTTCCAGCATCATGCGGGTCATTCGTAAAATTGTGGGTTCATCTTCCACCAGTAGAATGGTTTCAGTGCCACCGGCGGCTGCTTTTTTCTCAGGAACGGCCTTGTCTATGCCTTCATCTGCAACCAACCGGGGCAGGTAAATTTTGAAAGTGGACCCCTGGCCGGGTTCGCTGTAAACATTGACAAAGCCGTTGTTCTGTTTAACAATGCCATAAATGGTGGCAAGCCCCAGGCCCGTGCCTTTGCCCACTTCCTTGGTGGTAAAAAACGGTTCGAACAGATTGTCCAGGGTATCCTTGTCCATGCCGCTCCCATTGTCGCTAACTGCCAGCAGCACAAAATTACCTCTGGTCGATCTGAGATGGGTCCACTTTCACGGGCCAAAGATGGGCGTACGGCTTCCATACCAGCTCGATGTCTTCTCCAATAAGCTTGCGCAGCATATTGAGCATACTTTCCACAGTATCGTTCAAATCCAGTCGCCTGGGGGAAATCGTCTGTTTTCTGGCAAAAGCCAGCAGCTGCTTTGTGGTATATACCGAACGCTTGGCCGCCTTTTGAATCTCATTCAGGTCGGAAACCAGATCGTTATCTTCATCCGTCTTCAACAGTGCCAGTTCTGTATGTCCCAGGATCACCCCCAGCATGTTGTTGAAATCATGGGCCACACCCCCGGCCAGCCGGCCCACGGATTCCATTTTCTGTGCTTGATTGAATTGGGCCTGAAGTTTTTCCTTTTCGGCTTCGGCCTGTTTACGTTCGGTAATGTTTATATTAAACTCGGTCACCAACCACTCACCATTTTCATCTTGGAACGGAATTGTATGAACCTCAATATGTCTGTTTTCCTTGGGCAAGAACTCCTCGGTGACGACTATTTCCCGGGTTGCCAGTGCTTTGGGAACGCCGCATCCCTTACATGGCTTATCGAGGTCCATAAAATACTTGTAGCATTTTTGTCCTTGAGGGTCGCCATAGATTTTCTGCCAGATGCCATCTACCCGGCGCAAATTATACTCGGAATCAATGGTATTTATGTTGGTTTGAGTTGCCCTGAGGATTTGGTCCATGCGCTCACGATCTTTCCTTAGCGCTTCCACCGTCTGCTTTTGCTCGGTGATATCCTGAAAAGATCCCTGCACTTTGATGACCTTGCCTTTTACATTTTTTACTGCCTTACCGGTTGTTCTCACCCAGACACGTTTTCTTTTTTGGGTGATGATCTCCATTTCTTCATCATAAGAAATGCCTTCTTTGGCACAGGCGCTGAAAATCTGTATGATCTTTTCCCGCCATTCCGGAGCGTAGAATTTTATGGCTTCCTGCACAGGCGGTGAATAACCGCGGGGCACATCATGAATATCTGCCACAGCATCCGACCAAGTGCAGATATTGTTTTCCAAATCAACACTCCAACCGCCGAATATGGCAGTTTCACCGGCAATCTGAAGCAGCGCATAATTTGATTTTAGTGCCTTTTCCGCCCTTTTTTGCTCGGTGATATCAGTCATGAAACACAAAACGGCCGACTTCCCGTTCCACTGGATTAGAACGGCATTTAGTTCAGTCAACAGAATGTCGCCGTTTTTGTGGATGATGCGGAAGGGGTAACGTTCCGGAAGTTTCTCACCCCTGAGACGTCGGATGTGGCGATCCATGACTATTTCCCGGTCATCCTCGTGAATGAAATCGATGAACTCCCTCGACTGGAATTCCTCTGTGGAGTAACCGGTCAATTCTAAGCTTCTGGGATTTTGGAAGACAACTTTGCCATCTTGTGCAACAAACAGGGCCTCACCAGTATTCTCAAACAGAACCTGGTATTTTTTTTCACTTTCCCGCAAAGCATCCCGCCCCTGTAATCTTTCAATTGCATTTCCCAGTCTTTCGCCGATCAGGTTGATCAGGTTCCTTTCTCCCATCAAGAACGGACCTTCGTCTCGTAGGGGACGCTCTTCAAGGTAATACAACTCTATAATACCTATGGCCTTGTCCATAACCTTGAGATCGGCGGATTGCCGCCAGTCGGTTTCACGAAAATTCTCTGATTGATATTGTCGCCCTTCGAAAAGGATGCGGACGCAGGCGATTTCGGGGTAATACCAGCTGTCCGGCATAACATCGACCCATTGCTGAAATATACGATCCAAGTTGTCTTCATTTTCAATCAACAGTGAAAGAGCCTGCAGGCAATTCAATTCCTTTACACGTTCCTGTAGTGCTTCTTCGGCCCGCTTGCGCTCGATGATCTCCTGCTGCAGGTTCTCTAAGGTATGCCTTAATTCTTCTGTCTTGCTGGTTACCATGGCTTCCAGCTCTATCTGAT
>JAIVHE010000020.1 GCA_020201255.1 Desulfobacteraceae bacterium | reverse complement strand
GGCGGGCACAGCGCCGGAAGATTCCGCGCCGGAAGATTCCGTTTCAGAGGGCAGCGCGCCGGAAGACACCGTATCGGAAGGGTCCAGAATCGTTGCAATCTGATCCCCGTCTATCAGGACATCCTTTTTCTCATCAATGTTTCCCGGATCCAGAACCCGGGCCCCTTTAATCAGTATCTGCATGTCTGCTTCCTCCTGCCACCAGATAGTACAGTGCCATGCGCAACGCCACCCCGTTGGTCACCTGATCCAGAATCATGGAACAGTCCGCATCCGCAACATCACTGGCAATTTCCACCCCCCGGTTCATGGGGCCCGGATGCATGACCGTCACCTCTTTTGCCGCCAGGGACAATCGTTGCCTGTTCAGGCCGAAACGGCCGGCATACTCCCGTTCCGTGGGAAACAGCACATCGTTCTGCCGCTCTTTCTGGATCCTGAGCATCATGATGACATCCGCATCTGCTACACACGCTTCCATGGTGGGTGCCACCGTACATCCCAATGCTGCAATGCCCGCCGGGATCATGGTCTGGGGGGCGCATATTGACACGGCAGCCCCCATTTTGGAAAACCCGATGATATTGGACCGTGCCACCCGTGAGTTGGCAATATCGCCTATCATGGCAAGTTTCAAGCCCTGGAGCCTGCCTTTGTTTTCCCGAACACTCATCATATCCAGCAACGCCTGGGAGGGATGGGCATGGATCCCGTCTCCGGCATTGATCACCGAACAATCCACCCGGCGGGCCACCTGAACGGCTGCCCCGGATGAGGAATGGCGCATGACAATCACATCCGGCCGCATGGATTCCAGGTTTTTCACCGTATCAATAAGGGTTTCTCCCTTGGCCATGGAAGAACCGGCTTTGGCGATTGCCACAGAATCGGCAGACAGCCGCTTGGCTGCAATTTCAAAAGAAAGTTTGGTCCGGGTAGATGGTTCCTGGAAAAAAAGCACAATGGTTTTTCCCCGCAGGGTGGGGACCTTTTTTACCGGCCGCTGGGAAATTTCCTTCATCCCCATGGCAGTATCCAGAATCAGAGAAATTTCATCCGGATCAAGGGAATGGATATCCAGAATATCCTTTTTGCTAAATCGCATTGCTCATCCTTTACCTCGATGATCACATTTACTAGTTTCTCACGGCTCTACCATGCATCCAATCCAGTGGAAAACAGTTCACCTCAAATTTCTAACCGCTAAGCGCTAACAGCTAAAAGCTAACAGCTAAACGCTAACAGCTTACCACTTTCATATCAAAAAATCCCCAATCCGGCTCCACCGCACCCCGAAGTCATCACTGTTCCAGGACCAGTAAATCATAAATGCCTTGCCCTTGACGGCCGACAGTTCCACAAATCCCCAGAACCGGCTGTCATGGCTGTTGTCCCTGTTATCTCCCATGACAAACAGCTTGTCTTCCGGCACAACGATCTCTTTCATATTATCCGCATGGGTCGGCAGGGTGGAATAATGGGCATAGGGTTCTTCCGCCACCGGCTTGCCGTTCACATGCAGTTTTTTATCCATAATGGAAACCGTATCTCCTTCCACAGCCACCACCCGCTTGATGAAATCCTTGGACGGATCTTCCGGATATTTGAACACCACAATATCCCCCCTTTGGGGTTCTTTGAAGGGAATCAGCACCTTGCCCTCGGTAAAAGGAATTTTTACCCCGTAAATAAATTTATTCACCAGGATCTGGTCCCCGATCTGCAGGGTTTCCAGCATGGAACCCGAAGGAATCTTGAATGCCTGCACAACAAAGGTTCTGATAAACAGGGCAATTACAATGGCAATGAGAATGGCTTCAATATTCTCCCGCCAGGCGTTTTTCTTTTTGGCCATTTCTACCTCTATTGCTGCACAAACAGGTGCTGGGGTTGCCCTAAAAGGAATTTGGACCGCCGTATGGCGGACTTGAGAAGTTCTGCAATCTTTCTGGCCTTGACCATGCTTGACAAAGGATGAGTGGACACTTCTTTGCCCTTGACCATGATGGTGCCGCTTTTGAGTTCTGCATAGCTCACCTGGCCGTAGGATCTGGCCACCCCTTCCGGATAATCATACCCGTAATCCACAATCTGGGTAAAAATCTGTTCATCGGAAACAGCCGTGTATTTGAGCATCTCCTCGTTGAGGATGGGAATGGGAATGCCCAGCCCCACAGACAGGGAACAGCCGTATCCCCGGATGCTCTGGCCCACCAGCCAGTCAGGGGACATCTCTTTGAGATCCCCGATAACCGACAGGGTACCGGCAGGTGCCAGCGGCACCCCGTTCAGCCCCCGGTCCACAGCAGACTTGTGCTGGGTGCCGGTCCAGGTCACATACCCCTGGGAACCGCCCAGAAAGATCCGGGTGCCAAGGCCGATGGTTTTCAGGTACGGGTCATTGAACAAAGGACTCAAAGCGCCTGACGTCGAATAGTTGGCATTACCCATGCCGGGCTTCAATGTGCCCATGTAGGTGTATTTGATGCGGTCCGAGCGGTTCACGGCACAATTGTAGTTCTGGTAGGCGTTTCTGGGATTCACCAGCATGGCATTGGGAAGATCTTTGAGGGTCATGGTTTTTTCGATGCGCCGGTTGGGATAGCAGTCGGTACCATAACTTTCCGCCCGGATGTCAACGGTTTTTCCCGCCACAAGGTCCTGGATCACATGGCCGCCGCCGTAATTGAATTCACCGGGGTGCCGCTTGTTCAAAGGATCATCATCACAGGGCTGGGTAGCCCCTAAATAGCAGTCCACCGCAGCAATGCCCGAATAGGCAGGCACGTTGTTGAACCAGGTTTTGGAGGTACGCACCAGGGGTTTGGACTGGCCGATGTTGATGAACGCACCGGAAGAGCACATGGGTGCAAACGTGCCGGTGGTCACCACATCCACCTGGCTGGCCGCTTCCACAATGCCGTGTTCTTTTGCAATGCCGATGATTTCCTCGGCAGTCACCACCACGGCTTCTCCCCGGGCAATTTTTTCGTTTATCTGTTCATAGGTTTTGGTGATTTTATGATTGTTCATGGCTGCCTTGTTTCTTCTCCGTAACCCGTAAGAGTTACTGTCAGGTTTGGTGCCGGGCACCGGCTCGGCAGGATCCGTATCAATTACAGGATCGTTGTCAATTAAAAGACTGAACCTTTATCTCTTCAATTTTGGATGTAATATTGTTTTTTATCCACGTGGGATCCCACCATTCCAGGGGATTGACAAACACATTGTGCACAATCATGGAAAAATGCAGATGATCTCCGCCGGCAAGGCCGGTAAGCCCTGTATTTCCAATTATATCTCCTTTTTGTACCATATCTCCGGGTGACACAACCATGTTGCTTAAATGGGAATACAGACTGGCCAGACCAAACCCATGATCAATGATAACCGTATTGCCGAAAATCCCCACTGCCTCGGCCATGATCACCCGGCCCGCATTGGCAGCCCCTATCTTGGCATGGGCAGTGGAGGCAAGATCGATTCCCATATGAATGGAGGTGCTGATTTCTTTGCCCTTGTACTTGTAGGTGCGGCGATCCCCGAATTTCGCCCGAGTGGCGGATCCGGGCAGCCGGTCAAACCGTCCCTGCCACAGCAGCTGGTTTGTTGTATCAGCCGGTACCTGCAGCACCTTTTCCACATTGGCTTTTCTAAGACTGGTGTTGACCTCCAAAAATTTTTCCAGCAGCGGATTGGGTGCCGAAGCAAAGCGGGTTTCTTTTTCCCCCAGATGAAAATCAGGCATTTTGAATTCCAGAAACTGATCGGAAATATTGAGCACATCGGAGCGAAAATCATGGTCCCGTATATAATGATGAAATCCACGCTTGGCAACATTTCCCGCCACATCTTCCGCAGTTACCCACATGCGTGTTCCAGGGCCCTGGGTATGGTCCAGGGCAAAAAATGCAGCAAAAATATCTTTGTTGTCAAGTATGCCGGAATGGCCCGGAAAAAACCGCTCTCCCACCATGACCCCGCTTTTGACATCTTCTTCAAACAACCGGTATATAACAAGGCCTGAGCCGCCCCGTTCCACATTATGGTGCTGGGTCAACACCTGGATCCGGGGAGGTTCGCTGTCAATAACAACCTTTTTTTCCACAAAAGAGACATTGCCTTTGTTCCATCCCCGCCAGGCCTGGTCTGACACCTGGATACGGATGGTTGCCTGTCCGTCGTTCATGCCGTATTTCCGGGCTTCCACTGGAATGAGGAACCGGTCTTCCTGCTTTTTTTCACCGGAAAGAAAGGGGAGAACGGAAATGGGAGGATAGGATTTTTCCAACAGAATTTTTTCATTTTGCTGCTGCACCAAAGAGACCCTGACATCCCGAAGGCCGGTTTGTGTATCTGTGATGTTCAGGGACAATTCATATCCTTCTTTCAAATACAACGAGGGCATCTCAACATCCACCTGCGGCGCTGTGCCTTCATATTTGTATATCAACAACCAGGCCAGCGGCACCAGAATGACCGCACATACCACCAGCAAAAAAATCTTCTTCATCAACAATACCTATTTTTATCAAGAGGTTAGCATTCCATAAGCGAAACCCTCATAAAATAACAGCTATACCCCAACTTATCAAGGAATTTTCCATTTTTGGCCCAACTTCGGACTTCAGTGATGACCCTTCCTCAGAAACTGGATATTTGCTATTGCAGGGTACACGCTATGGGGAGCCCATGGTGGTATCCTGTGAACGGGCCGTCAGAGCCGGAGGGGGCCTGGTACAATATAGCGGGATACTTATTGTCATATAGTGGATTGCTCTATTTCAGGACTTACATGGAACCTGGCCCCCGCAGGGTCTCGGACCGGGCGCAGGATACCACCATGGGCGGGGCCGGCGACAGAGTGCTGCAAAGAACGATCGAAAACCCGGCATGCTTATGGCAAATATCCAGCTCAGAAAGTTGCGTTCTTGACTTTTTGCATGTCAAATTATAGTTTGGTCCAGATGAATGCAATAAATTAGGATATGTTCGATGAAAAATTTTTTTTTGGAAATGGTTGACACCCCCTCACCCTGTTTTTTTCTGGTGGCCGGACCCTGTGTGATTGAAAACGCCGACACCACCTTTGCCATTGCACAGACATTGAAAACCATTACCCGGACTCTGGAAATTCCCTTTATTTTCAAGGCATCCTTTGACAAAGCCAACCGTACATCGGTCCAGTCCTTTCGGGGACCGGGATTTGAACAGGGCCTGAAAATCCTGGGCCACATAAAATCCGAGCTGGATCTGCCGGTAATTTCAGATATCCATCTGCCGGACCCGCAGCTTCGGCCGGGGACCGGCAGTTCATTCCCACCCTGGCAAAGGCTGCCATTGCAGCAGGGGCCCACGGCCTGTTCATGGAAACCCACCCCCATCCGGAAAAAGCGTTGTGTGACGGGCCCAATTCCATGCCCCTCAACGATATGGCAGATCTGCTCAAAACCCTTCTGGCCATTAAAAAGGTATCTGGATAAACGCATGTCATCCCTTCTCAAACAGGTGAAAATGCTGGTGCTGGATGTAGACGGTGTGCTGACCGACGGCCGCATAACCTACACGGATGCCGGAGAACAGATAAAAAGTTTTTTATCCAGGGACGGCCTTGGTATCCGCATGCTCATGAACAACAACATCCAGGTGGGCATCATCACCGGCAGAACATCCGGGGCACTGACCCACCGGTGCAGGAACCTGGGCATTGATCTTTTATTTGACGGCATACAGGACAAGGCGGCAGCCATGGACCAGATTGCGGCCCGCACCGGTATCCATACCTCTGCCATGGCATTTGTGGGGGATGATCTCATTGATCTGCCGGCCATGGGCCGTGCCGGGGTGGCCGTGGCTGTGGCTGATGCCGCAGATGAAGTCAAATCCCGGGCCGACATCGTTACCCTGGCCAAAGGAGGCCATGGTGCTGTAAGAGAAATATGTGAAGCGATTCTCAAGGCCAGGGGATTATGGGACCGGGCCATGAAACCTTTTTTACCATGAACCACAGGCACAAGAAAAAAGTTGTTTTTTTTCTGGTACTGCTGCTTGTTGCCATGGTCCTGGGATTCGGCATTTTTTTTATCACCAGCCGAAGGAAGATTCAGTGAAAAAACCGCCCTGCCCTGACCGAATTTTACAAACGCTTGTTGTTGTCATACTGATGTTGGGCTGCTGGGGTACCGCTGCTGCCCAGCAGGATGAAAAATCAGATGCAGACCGGTTGACCCAAACGCCTTTGCAGATAACCTCCGACAAGATGACCGCCCATCAGGCAGATGACCTGGTGGAATTTTCAGGCAATGTCCGGGTGGTTCAGGAAGACAGCATCCTTTTGGCCGAATCGGTCAAAATTTACTTTCATCCCTCGGACAAAGATGCCAAATCCGACCAGGATCAAGGCACCGGAGACAGGGTGAAAAAAATTGTTGCCGCGCAAAATGTGGAATATACCGCCGGAGACAGAAAAGCCTTTGGTGACATGGCGGTGTATACCACAGAAGATCAAATCCTGGTGCTTACAGGCGAATCAGCCAGACTTCTCACCGGCACCAGCTGGGTGAGCGGCACCAAAATCACCCTGTACCGAAAAAACGACAGAGTCATGGTGGAAAGTGACGGCAAAAACCGTGTCCAAGCCCTGTTCAACCCCGAAGACAAACCTGCTGATCAATAAATGACAGAGCTATCACTCCAAAAACTAGTCAAAACCTACAACAACAAAACCGTTGTAGACAACGCAGACGTGACCATAAGCCAGGGCCGGGTTACCGGTCTTTTAGGGCCCAATGGTGCCGGCAAAACCACCACATTTTACATGGCTGTCGGCATGATTCATTCCGACAGCGGCAATGTGTATCTGAACCAGGAGGATATTACCGGATATCCCATGTACATGCGGGCCAGAAAAGGGATCGGATACCTGCCCCAGGAAAGTTCCATTTTTAAAAAACTGACGGTAAAAGAAAATATCACTGCCATTCTGGAGGTGCTGCCCAAAAACGGCATGGATATCCAGACAACAGCGGCAGACCTGATGCAGGAGCTGGGGATCAGCCACCTGGCCGGGCAGAAAGCAGTCTCTTTGTCCGGCGGAGAACGGCGCCGTCTGGAAATTTCCAGGGTCCTGGCCACCCGGCCGTTGTTTATCCTCCTGGATGAACCGTTTGCCGGCATCGATCCCCTTGCTGTCATAGACATCCAGCAGATCATCACCCAGCTGACAGCACGGGGAATCGGGGTGCTCATATCAGACCACAATGTCAGAGAAACGCTGGGGGTGTGTGATCATGCGTATATCATGAGTCAGGGAAAGGTGATTGAATCAGGTCCGCCGGATAAAATCATTGCCAGTGACATTGCCAAAAAAATCTATCTGGGAGAGAATTTCAGACTCTAATATGGAACTTGGATTACAACAAAGCCTTACACTGACCCAGCAGCTGGTAATGACGCCCCAGCTCCAGCAGGCGATTAAACTCTTGCAGTTGTCCCGTGTCGAGCTGGCTGAAATGATCCAGCAGGAGATGGAACAGAATCCTGCCCTGGAAGAACAGGGGGTCGAGGATTCAGCAGAAAAGGAATTGTCGGCCGGAAATGCGGATACGGACGCGGATACACAGCTGCCGGAAAAAGAATCTCCTGTCAAGGAGGTCACCATTGATGAAAAAGTCCAGCCGGACACGGACTGGGAAAATTATATCAATGAGTACAATTCCACCGGCCGGATCTACACGGAAACCGAACATACCGAAGCCCCTAATTTCGAGGCATTTACATCTGAAAAAACCACCCTTGAAGCCCATCTCAAATGGCAGCTGATGCTCCGGGGGCTGGACAAAGAAGAGGTAAGAATCGGCCACATGATCATCGACAACCTCAACCAGGACGGATATCTGTGTTTGGATGTGGCGGAGATCGCCCAGACAGCCGGTGCGGAACCTGCTCAGGTAGAAACGGTATTATCCGTGCTCCAGACACTTGATCCGCCCGGTGTGTGTGCAAGGGATCTGTGTGAGACACTGCTCATTCAGGTCAGGCAGCTGGGAATTGAAAACCCGATACTCACACAGATCATCCAGCACCATTTGAAAAATCTGGAAAACAGAAACAGCAGAAAAATTGCCAAGGCCCTGCACATTTCCGTGGACGATGTCCGGGCTGCCGTAAAAATTTTGCAATACCTGGAACCCAAGCCCGGCAGAAAATTTTCCAATGAGGAAGCCACCTACATCATCCCTGATATTTATGTATATAAAGTAGGAGACGGATTCAAAATTGTCATGAATGATGATGGCCTGCCCAAACTGCGGATCAACCGGTTTTACAAGAATGCCATTGCTGACGGCAAAAAGATATCCAGTGAAACAAAGGCATATCTCAATGAAAAAATGCAGTCTGCCTCCTGGCTCATAAAAAGTATCCACCAGCGCCAGAAAACCATTTATCTGGTCATGGAAAGCATCATTAAATTTCAGTATGAATTTTTTGAAAAAGGCATTGCCTATCTTCGGCCGTTGATCCTCAAAGACATTGCCGAAGATATCAAGATGCACGAATCCACCATCAGCCGGGTGACCACCAACAAATATGCCTATACTCCCCAGGGCCTGTTTGAGCTGAAATATTTTTTCAACTCCTCCATTGAACGGACCGGTGCAGCTTCCATGGCATCAGCCAGTGTAAAGGAAAGAATACGCCTGCTCATCGAGAACGAAGATCTCGATGCCCCTTTGAGTGATGACAAAATTGCAGCCATCCTCCAGGAAGCCAACATCCGAATTGCCAGAAGAACCGTTGCCAAATACCGGAAGGTGCTCAACATTCTGCCTTCCAATAAACGTAAACAACTTTAAGGAGGTATTTTTTTATGCAGACAACCGTTACCTTTAAAAAAATTGATCCATCTGATCCTTTAAAGTCTTACGTACGAAAAAAACTGGATAAATTCGACAAAATGCTGGACAGTCCCGCAGAAGCCTATGTGGTATTATCGGTGGAAAAAATCCGACACATTGCGGAAATAACCCTGGTTTGTGACAAACTCAACATCCATGCCAAAGAGGAATCTGAAAGCATGTATTCATCCATTGACACCCTTGTGGACAAAGTCAGGGCACAGATCAAAAAACACAAGGAAAAAATCAAACGCCACATGTCCGGAAAGAAGAAAAGCCTTACGGATACAGCGGAATTCATCCATGCCGGGGATGCCTTTGCATTGGACACAACCGTTTTTGACGACCTTGTCATGGAAACCATTGACACCAAACCCATGGACATTGAAGATGCGGTTAATGAATTCAATACCGGCAGACACGCATTTTTTGTTTTCAACAATGCCCGCACCGAACAATTGAATGTTCTTTACAAACACAACAACGGCAAGCTGGGATTGATCCAGCCCCGGGGATAGAGAATCCACATGAATCTCAGCAACATTCTAAGAAAAGAATCCATTGTGCCCGATCTGGTATCAACCACCAAGCATGGTATTATCCAGGAATTGTCCCGGGCATTGGCAACCGCTGCCAATGCCCCTGCACAAGATATTGCCGCCGTGCTGATGGAAAGAGAAGCTTTGGGCAGCACCGGCATCGGCGGCGGCATTGCTATTCCCCATGGAAAACTGACCGCTGTCACTGATGTGATTTTGGGATTCGGCCGCAGCCTGGCCGGTGTGGAATACGATTCTCTGGACAGCAGGCCGGTGCATATTTTTTTCCTTTTACTGACCCCGGAAAATTCCTCCGGCAGTCATTTAAAGGTGCTGGCACAGATTTCCAAACTCCTGAAAATGGAGCATTTCAAGCAGGGTTTGAAAACCGCTGACACCCTTGACGATATTTATGATATCATCCTGGAACAGGATGAAGACTTTTAGATGGATATCTGAATACAATGGCAAAAGAAACGGTGTATATCATCACAGGGTTGTCAGGCTCTGGAAAATCTACGGCTATCCAGGCCTTTGAGGACGCCTCTTTTTATTGTGTGGACAATATGCCCATGGAACTTGTGCCCAAGTTTCTGGAGCTTCCCTTTAAGGAAAGCCCGGAAATAAAGGGTATTGCTTTTGTCATGGACATGCGGTCCAAAACCTTTGCTGCCAATTATGCCGGTGGAATATCTGCCATTGAAGGCGTAGGCATATTGCCCATCATCATCTTTCTGGAAGCCGACGTGAACACCCTGGTGAAACGATTCAGCCAGACCCGCCGTCAGCACCCGGTTTCCGGCACCAGGAGCCTGCTGGAAAGCATCCACACGGAAATCAGTTTGATGCAGCCCGTCAAAGCCACTGCCCACCATATCATTGATACCAGCACTTTCAATGTGCACCAGCTCAAGTCTCACATTCTGGACCTGATTCACGCCGGCAAAAAAAATGTTGCACTGATGAAAATCAATGTGTTGTCCTTCGGGTACAAATACGGTATCCCCACAGATGCGGATCTGGTGATAGACATGCGGTTTCTTGCCAATCCCTATTTTGTATCGGAATTGAAACACCTTGACGGCGAATCAGAAGCTGTGAAAAAATTTGTTCTGTCCAACCCGGAAACCAACATTTTTCTTGAAAAATATATCAATCTGCTTGACTATCTGATACCCTTGTACAAGAGAGAAAACAAGGCATATCTGACCATTGCCGTCGGCTGCACCGGCGGCCGGCACAGAAGCGTTGCCATTGCCCGCAGTATATTTGAACACCTTAACCAGAAGGGAAACCAACCCGGACTCATTCACCGGGACCTTGACCGGGATATAAAAGACATATGATCGGAATACTTGTAGTAACCCACGCAAACCTTGGTGCTGCCCTGATAGAAACAATACATTTCATTTTGGGCAAAGAACAGGAACATCTGATGTCCATCTCCATTGACATCCAGCAGAACCCTGAAAACCTGAGAAAAAAAATCAAACAGGGAATAACAAAAGTCAGGACCGACAACGGGGTGATCATCCTCACGGATATGTTCGGCGGCACCCCTTCCAACCTAAGTTATTCCTTTCTGGAGGAAGGCACTGTGGAGGTTATTTCCGGGGTCAATCTACCCATCCTCCTCAAAGCGGTGACCGCCAGGCACAAAATGGATATGGAGAAACTCACCGCCACCCTTGTGGAACACGGCAAGCGCAGCATCTCTCTTGCCAGCGGCATCCTGAAAGGAAACGGACGAAACGGATCGTAAAACTATATTTTTTGTGCCGGCACAATCGTAACGTGCGGCAACCAACATTTTGAACAGGAGAAAAACAATGACTGTAAAAATTGGTATAAATGGTTTCGGCAGAATCGGCCGAATGGTGTTCCGGGCTGCAATGACACAGCCGGAACTGGAAATTGTGGCTATCAATGACCTGACCGACACCCGCACCACCGCCCACCTGCTCCAGTATGATTCTGTTCACGGGCAGTTCGACAAACCGGTAACCGCCCTTGACGACAGCATTGAAGTGGACGGCAGGCAGGTAATGGTCACGGCTTCCAAAGATCCCTCCCAGATTCCATGGGGAGATATGGGAGTGGATATTGTCATGGAATGTACCGGTATTTTCAGAGACCGCCAGGGCGCTTCCAAACACCTGGAAGCCGGGGCCAAAAAAGTGTTGATCTCAGCGCCTGCCAGTGATCCGGACATTACCATCGTCATGGGGGTCAACCATGATATGTATGATCCGGCATCTCACCATATCATTTCCAATGCATCCTGCACCACCAACTGCCTGGCACCCGTAGTCAAGGTCATTTTGGAAAACTTCGGGTTCATATCAGGCATGATGACCACCATTCATTCCTATACCGGAGACCAGCGCATCCTGGACTTTCCCCACAAAGACCTGCGCCGGGCCAGGGCAGCAGGACTGTCGATGATTCCCACCACCACAGGTGCTGCCAAGGCAGTGGCCCTTGTGCTGCCTGAATTGAAAGGCAAACTCAACGGCATGTCCGTGCGGGTTCCCACCCCCAATGTGTCCATGGTGGACCTGGTGGTGCTCACCGAAAAAAACGACCTGACCATAGAAACGGTGAACCAGGCTTTAAAAACAGCGGCAGACCAAAACCTGAAAGGCATCCTGGGGTACAGCGAACTGCCCCTGGTCTCCATCGACTACAATTCCAACCCATTGTCATCCATTGTGGATGCCGCATGCACGGATGTAATCAATGGCAACATGGTAAAAACCTATGCCTGGTATGACAACGAGGCAGCTTATTCACACCGGATGATTGACCTGGCCCTGGTGATCGGCAACTCGTTATAAAAACCCGGATGATGCAATAAAAGGGGGAACCACCCATGAAACGCACGCCCATGATCGCAGGCAACTGGAAAATGTTCAAAACCGGACCCGAGGCAGTCCAAACCGCACTCCGTCTGGTTGCAGGCTGCCGGGATGTTACTGATGTTGATATCATGATTGCCCCGGCGTTTGTAGCACTGTCCCTGGTGGCACAAATCGTGAAAAATACCCCCGTACGTCTGGGTGCCCAGAACCTGTATTTTGAAAAACAGGGGGCATTTACCGGTGAAATATCTGCTGATATGCTGAAAGCAGCAGGTGCAGCATATGTCATCATCGGTCACTCTGAGAGGCGCCAGCATTTTTTTGAAACAGATGAAGCCGTGTGTAAAAAAATCCGGGCAGCAGTGACTGCAAACCTTACCCCCATCCTTTGTGTCGGGGAAACCGAAGCCCAGCGAGACCAGGAAAAAACGTTTTTGACCCTTGACAAACAAGTGTCGGATGGGTTACAAGGCTTTGGTCCGGATGAAATCAAGGACCTGATCCTGGCCTATGAGCCGGTCTGGGCCATCGGCACCGGCAAAAGCGCCAGTGTGGCCCAGGTCAAAGAAGTACACCAGTATCTTCGGTCTTTGCTGGAAAAACGGTTTTCCCCCGACCTGGCCCAAACCATACGGATATTGTACGGGGGGTCGGTCAAGCCGGAAAACATAGCAGATCTGATGCGCATCGAGGATGTGGACGGTGCCCTGGTAGGCGGGGCAAGTCTTGATGCAGATACATTTACCAAAATAATAAAGTTTGATACCATATTATGACGACACTTATCACTGCGTTACATGTCACTGTCTGCGTCCTGCTGATCCTGATCGTGCTGCTCCAGAGCGGCAAGGGTGCGGAAATGGGCGTGTCCATCGGCGGCGGCGGCAGCCAGACCCTGTTCGGAGCAACCGGTCCTGCCACCATTTTGACCAAGATCACCACCGGTGTTGCCATTGTGTTCATGGTAACCTCCCTGACCCTGGCATATTTTTCCGGTCACAGGGCGGAAAAAAGCATCATCACCTCAAACCCCGCCCCGGTCCAGCAGGCTGCCGACCAGGCAGCGGAGTAGTAACCCAATATATGCATGCCGAAGTGGTGGAATAGGTAGACACGCACGCTTGAGGGGCGTGTGGGGAGACCCGTGGGAGTTCAAATCTCCCCTTCGGCACCATTACCATACAGCCATGGGCAGCGATGTTCATGGCTTTTTTGTTTTTTCAGGTACAGCATGCCGGATGATTTCAGAAGAAACTGCTACAGATGTACATTCTTCTATGTAACATGGGATCCGAACCATCCCAATGGGTGCAGGGCCATGGGGTTTAAAACCCGGCAGCTGCCTTCCATGGTTGTCTTTCAGTCCTCGGGTGAACCCTGCCGGATGTATAAGAAAAAAAAGAAATCATCATAGCCCTTTGTCTGTCTTGCATATTACCAAACCCGGCTTATATTATTTATTATGAAAACCAAAAAGACTATGTATGCCCAGGATCTTGAAACATATGCCCAGGATCCCAAAAAAATCGAAAAAGAGCTGGGGGAGTTTCTCAATAAAAAATTCGGCGGCAAGGTCCGGATTATTTCCCCCTCGATGCAACCCCAAAAAGATGCCATTTCAGGCAAACCACCCGACAAAGGCAAAAAGGGGCTGATCAATTTCAACATCAAACCGGCAGAGCTTATCGCTTATCTGGACCAGTACGTGGTGCGCCAGGACAGAGCCAAATCGGTGCTGTCCACCAAGATCTGCACCCACTTCAACCGCATCCGCCATGAAGAAACCAGCGAGGATAAAGGCGCCAAAATCACCGGCCATATCAAGTCCAATATTTTACTGCTCGGTCCCACCGGCATCGGCAAAACATATCTGATCAAACTGATTGCCAAAAAAATCGGCGTGCCCTTTGTCAAGGCAGATGCCACCAAATTTTCTGAAACCGGTTATGTGGGCGGTGATGTGGAAGATTTGATCCGGGATCTGGTCAAAGAGGCGGATGATGACATTGAACTGGCGGAATGCGGCATCGTGTATGTGGATGAGATTGATAAAATTGCAGCCAGTCCCAATGTGATGGGCGCACAGGTTTCCAGAACCGGTGTGCAGCGCGCATTGTTGAAACCCATGGAAGAAACGGAAGTGGATTTAAAAGTCCCCCATGACCCGGTTTCCATGATGCAGGAACTCGAAGCGTTCCAGAGAACCGGAAAACGATCCTCCCGCAGGGTAAATACCGGCAATATCCTGTTTATTCTGAGCGGTGCCTTTACCGGTCTTACCGACCTGATCAAACAGCGCATGTCCCAAAAGACCATCGGGTTCAGCTCAAAGCTCAACCCTCCGGGCGATGATATGGATCTGTTACAACAGACCCGTGCCGAAGACCTGGTAAAATTCGGGTTTGAATCTGAATTCATCGGCCGGGTGCCGGTGCGCTGTATTTTGGATACCCTGGAAGAAGATGATCTGTATGCCATTCTCAAGATGCCCAACAA
>JAIVHE010000218.1 GCA_020201255.1 Desulfobacteraceae bacterium | reverse complement strand
TGGTATCCATTCTGGGCAAAGGGCTTTTGCGGCTGATCCCCATCCTCTGCGGCATCGGGGTCGGCTATGTGCTGTCTTTGTTTTTCGGATTTGTGGATTTTTCCCCTTTGTTTACCGCTGCCTGGTTTTCCGTACCGGCCTTTTCTTTGCCGGAATGGAACCTGTCCGCCATTTTTTTTATTGTGCCCATAGCCATTGCCCCGGCCATTGAACATTTCGGGGATGTGGTGGCGGTGTCGGGCGTTACCGGCAAAGATTATCTCAAGGACCCGGGCATCAAAAACACCATGCTCGGAGACGGCGTGGCCACCTCCATTGCCTCTTTTCTGGGAGGGCCGCCCAATACCACCTACTCCGAGGTCACCGGCGCCGTGGCGTTGACAAAGGTATTCAACCCGGCCATCATGACATGGGCAGCCATCACCGCCATGCTCCTGGCATTTGTGGGCAAATTGGGAGCCCTGCTTCAGACCATTCCCACCCCGGTCATGGGGGGCATCATGCTTTTGCTTTTTGGAGCCATCATGGTGGTGGGCCTCAACACCCTGGTCCGGTCCGGAGACGATCTTATGGAAGCCAGAAACCTTTCCATTGTTGCGTTGATTCTGATTTTCGGCATCGGCGGCATGAGCTTTTCCGCCGGCCAGTTCCAGCTCCAGGGCATCGGCCTGGCAGGCATCCTCGGGGTCTTTCTCAACCTGGTGCTGCCAAGGAGCGAGGTCAAAAGTTAACTTTTTTACCTCTTTTTGGGGACAGAGTATTTTATGTACATTTTTGCTGTTGAATTTGAAGAGGGCCTGGGTACCGTCATTTTCACAGCCTTTTTTCGCAAGCTTTTGGTAGAGTTTTTTTGCCAGATCCAATCCGGGGGTTTCAAGGCCTAAAGACCGTGCGGCATCAGCTGCAATGGTCATATCTTTGATAAAATGCTTGACATAGAATCCCGGGGCAAAATCCTGGTTGATCATCCTGGGGCCCAGATTGTTGAGAGACCAGGACCCTGCAGCACCCTGGCCGATACTGGCCAGGACGGTTTCAGGATTCAGCCCGGCCCGCTTTGCATAGGCCAGGGATTCGCACACTGCCACCATGCCTGCGGCAATGGCTATCTGGTTGGCCATTTTGGTATGCTGGCCTGATCCGGCCGGACCCTGGTATACAATGTTTTTGCCCATGATTTCCAGCAGAGGAAGGGCTGCGTTGAAATCCGGTTCATCCCCGCCTGCCATGATGGATAAAGTGGCATTTCGGGCCCCCAGATCCCCGCCTGACACCGGCGCATCCAGCACATGGATCTCTTTTTTCTGGCCCTCTTTGTACAGTGTCCTTGCCAGAGCCGGGTCTGATGTGGTCATATCAATGGCCAGGGTGCCGGGAGCCGCATTTTCCAGGATGCCGCCCGGCCCCAGATAAATTTCTTCCACATCTTTGGGATATCCCACAATGGATATGATGACATTGGACAAGGCTGTCAGATCCGCCACAGATGGCGTCCATACCGCGCCTTTTGCCAGCAGATCATCTGCTTTGGATCTGGTCCGGGTATAAAGATACAAATCATAGCCCTTGTCCAGAATATGCCCGGCCATGCTGCAGCCCATGACGCCTGCGCCGATGAATCCGATACGTGTTTTTTGGTGTGTAATGTCCATGGTGTTTTCCATAATAATTTTTCAAATGTAAAAAAATGTACCCAGATGCTATAATACCCTTTATTATACCTGAATGAATTAGAAAATAACACAAATCAGTGATCAGGGGTTTCCTTTTTTGCCAGGGTTTCTCTGGTCAGGCAATACAATAGACCGATACCGGCCAGCGAAGCCAGGCCAAAGGAAAAAAATACCAGATATATTATCCACACACCGGTATCCGGTGAAAGCCTGTTCATTCCCAGCAGCAGCCCCGTCATGCAAAAAATGCCGGGAATGATAATTTTTTTGCGGGACACCACCAGGGAATCAGACATCCACCCGCACAAGGGACATCCCAGAATCAGGCCGATGCTCATCAAAAAAAGGATATTGCCGGCCGTGACAGCGGACAATTCCAGAACATGGATTAGAAAGGGTCCTGCCCACAGGGCCTGGACCGCCGCATAGATTCCGTATCGGCAGAAGGTGGCCGCTGAGATGATCCAATAGTCTCTTTCATGAAACAATGCCCATGCCCGGCCCAGGGTCTGGGATACACTGGGCCGGGTATCCGCTGCTTCAGCTGCTTCAACCGCATTTGCCGGTGCCGTATCCTTTTTGTCATTTGCCCTGGAGCTTGATTTGCCACCGGGGCTGCATGTGCTTTTTTGATACCCGACACCCCCTGCGGCCCCACCGCCGTCACCTTCACCTGTCCCTTTGGCATCCACCCCTGGCCGGTCTTTGATCACCACCAGAAACACCAGTGCCAGGACGAAAGTAAACCCTGCAATGATCAGAAAACTGTGCCGCCATCCCACCAGACTGACCATGAGCACCAGGGGGGTGGCAGCAGCAATGTTGCCCAGGGTACCCAGGGACACCACCACAGCGGAAAGGGTGGCAAACTGCCGGGGTTCAAACCAGACCGTGAGCAGCTTCAATGCCCCCATGAAATTGCATGCCATGCCGACACCCAGCAAAATCCGGCCAAAGGTCAGCCAGGCCGGCGTGGTGCCCAGGGCAAAGATAATGGCACCGACCACCGACAACAGCGTCAGCGCGGTCATGGCGATTCTGGGTCCCACTGTGATCACCGCCACGGATGCCCGGTAGAACTGGGACATGGCAAACATGACCGCCGCAAGGAAAACAGTGGTGAAAAGCCAGGTGCGTGAATGGTTCATAGGGTTGCTCTCATTTATTTCAAAACTTTAACTCTGACTATTTCATTGCATAGGCTTTGTCATGAGGTCCGACTGTTAAAAAAATTATGGTATTGTCAGGAAAATTTTCACAAAAGCAATAGTCGCATTGAGGGATATGGATGCACTCTTCACAGATTACAAATATGATCCGAAAGTTTCTATCTACACGAAAACTTCTGCAACCCTTCAAATTCAGTTTTCCACTCTTGTCTGAAAGGAATTCAGTGTTAAAATAGGGGGCAAGAATAATACGTTCGACACTACGTTTAATTTGTTTTTTTGAGGATGGATATCTTCTCAGATTTTTGATAAATTGTTTTTCATATTTCGCAAAATATTCTCGCGTTTCAGTCATCCCATACCTCTTTATGGGAAAATAGTTCGATTTTGTGGTTTTTTTTCCGTTGGGCGATTTCTTGCAAATCTTCGTAGAGGGGCATGTCTGAGTCCAAGGAAAACATATTTGTGTTTTTCCTGGCAATATCCAAAAGTTCTTCTCGAATAATTCTTCGTATCAATGGTTCCAAAATCTGCTGAAGTTCATCAGATCCAACCATTCGATTTTGTGGTATATCCATTTTTCCTCCTAAACGTTCAATGTATTGTATTTTTATTATATTCACGTGTTACAGGGATGTAAAGTGAAATATAATCGGGTTCGGCAAGGCGGCAGGCAACGTATTTTTTTCTGAATCCGATGTTGTCCGGACGGTTTACAAATCAAAACAGAAGTTGTAAGAAGCAGATGATTGATCAACAGATATCACAAGGAAACAGACAATATGAAACAGATAGACTTGAGAAGCGATACTGTGACCCGGCCCACACCACAGATGCTGGAGGCCATGATGGCCGCCCCGGTGGGAGATGATGTATACGGGGAAGACCCCACCGTGAACCAGCTGGAACAGACTGCGGCCCGCATGACCGGCATGGAAGCCGGCCTGTTCTGCGCCTCCGGAACCCAGACCAACCTGGTGGCCCTGTTGAGCCACTGCCAGCGGGGAGAGGAATATATCGTGGGCCAGACTGCCCACACCTATAAATATGAAGCCGGCGGCGGGGCGGTCCTGGGCAGTATCCAGCCCCAGCCCCTTGATTTTGCCCCGGACGGCACCCTGGACCTGGCCACAGTGGAACGATTCATCAAGCCGGATGATTTTCATTTTGCCAGAACCCGGCTGTTCTGCCTGGAAAATACCCAGGCCGGCAAGGTCTTGCCCATGGCCTATCTCAAAGAAGCCCGGTCCCTGGCAGACCGCCATGGTCTTGGGTTTCACCTGGACGGTGCCCGGGTGTTCAATGCCGCCGTGAAACTGGGAATCGACCTCAAAGAGATCACCACCCTGTTTGATTCCGTGTCCTGCTGCCTGTCCAAGGGGCTGGGAACACCGGTGGGGTCTGTGCTGTGCGGATCAAAAGATTTCATTGCAAAGGCCAGGCGGTGGCGCAAAATGGTGGGGGGCGGCATGCGCCAGGCAGGCATTCTGGCGGCAGCCGGACTGTATGCGCTGTCCCACAATATCGACCGGCTGGCACAGGACCATGCCAATGCGGTCCGACTGGCAGAAGGCCTGTCCGGCATCGATGCCATCCACATCGATGAAAAAACGCTCCAGACCAATATGGTGCTTGCAGACATCAACGCAGACATGCAGGCTCTTGTGGACCACCTCGCAGGTCAGGGCATCAGGATCAGCCCGGGCAGCCCCGTGCGCCTGGTGACCCACCTGGACATAGATGCAGAGGATATCGGCCGGGCAGTGGCAGGGTTCCGATCTTTTTTCTAAGGACCTGCGGGTAGGCTAGGCTTATTGCTGTGGCCCTATGCAATAAGCCTAGCTGACCCCAAGCATGACCCCAAGCATCCTCGATCTGTATATGAACAGGGCTGTCAGTGGGTCAAAATCTTGCTGATGAAATCCGCAGCCCGGTCGGTCCGGGGATTGTCAAAAAATTCAGTTGGTTTGCCGGTTTCAATGATTTTACCAAAATCCATGAACAGAACCCGGTCCGCCACTTTTCGGGCAAACCCCATTTCATGGGTCACCACGCACATGGTCATGCCCTCGGATACGAGATTCACCATGACGTCGAGCACCTCGCCGATCATCTCGGGATCCAGGGCTGAGGTGGGTTCATCAAACAGCATGATTTTGGGAGACATGGCCAGGCCCCGGGCAATGGCCACCCGCTGCTGCTGCCCGCCGGACAGCTGTGCC
>JAIVHE010000298.1 GCA_020201255.1 Desulfobacteraceae bacterium | reverse complement strand
TTTATGGAGATTTTTCATTTATTCTTTTGGTATGTTGTCCCTCGTATTTATTCGTCCTACCTGAAATCATTGACAAATCTTCAACCCTCCATTATAGTCGTCCGCATTATGGAAACGATGATTTTTACAATGCTGGTCTGTATTTTGTTGCTGTCACGGGATAGAAATCTTCACCTTGAGAACCTTGCCTTGCGTCAGCAGCTTGCAATTATGAAACAGAAGAACAAACGGACGAAGATTAGAATCAGGGACCGGATTTTCTGGGTGTTTTTATCCAGGTTTTGGAAAGACTGGAAAGGTGTTCTCATTGTTGTTCCGATCTCCAGGACCTGTTCACGGATGAAAGCCGTATCATTGGATAGGGAAGCGGGGTCAGAGTAACATTTCTCACCTATACTTTTTCGGACCAAGGTTATTCGCTGGGTTTTCCGCAGTCTGCTTGACAATACTCACTATCTCTCGTATTCTTTAGTATGATTTCATTAAGAATCAATTGCTTTCAGGAGGTTTCATGCCAACAATCTGCATGTTTTACGGGATTATAGTATCTATTTTTTTTGAGGAGAATGAACGTCATCATTTACCTCATATTGATGCGCGTTATCAGGGTATGAAAGCTTCAGTTTCGATTGACGATGGAGCCGTTCTTGCTGGTAGTATCCCACCTAAACAATTGAAAATGCTACAGGTGTGGGTAGATCTCTACAAAGATGAACTACTTGCTAATTGGGAGCTTGCAATCGCAGGTGAGGAACCTTTCCGTATCGAACCATTAAGATAAAAACAATAAGGATGAAAATGGTGAAAAGCGTTTGTTTGATATGACTTCTATCATTGACAAACGACCATTTTATCGGCTGAAAGGTTCTATTTTTATGGCTGCACGAGTTGAGCATGGAACAGTTGTATGGCCAGGGAATATCGATATTGCACCTGAAACTTTGTATGATAGATCTTTGGCCATCATATAGCTGTCCCTCGTATTCATTCCGTCTTACCTGAAATCATTGACAATTTTTTCTTCATTTACTATGATTTCAGTGACTGTACAAACCATGATTTTGTGAGCATACTGCACGGCAGTAGCTTTTACACCATTATTGCCATGCAAATTTTGTTAATCCAGATATCCGCAAGGACCCAAATACCCTATGACACATCTATCCGCCATCACCAAAAACAACCACGCCGATAAATCCTGGACAAGATTTACTTCCTATAACTTTGCCGGCAAAGAGTGCATCGCCCCTCTGGTGAGCGCAGAAATACCCAATGCATCCCTAAGCATGCCCCTTGCTTTTGTAAAACAGAAAGACCATTTTATGCTGGTTGCGGTGCTGTCTCTCACCCCCGGTACCAACCTGTTTGTGGCTCCCAGCGGGCAATGGCTGGGAAAATATATCCCTTCCGCTTTCAGGGGGTATCCGTTCCGCCTGGCAAGGGGAGGGCCGAAGAATGAAATGCTGCTGTGTGTTGATGAAGATTCCGGGCTGGTCAATGAAGATAAAAATGCAGGGGAACCGTTTTTTGATGACAACAAAGAATTATCCAAACCCGTGAAGGACATACTGCAATTTTTATCTCAGGTGGAACAGAACAAGACCGCAACTGATGCGGCTGTGGCATCTCTGGCAGATGCGGACCTTCTGACAGAATGGTCGTTGAAAATCAAACTGGGAGATCGGGAAGAACCCGTTACCGGGCTGTACCGAATAGACGAGGCAAAGCTGAACAGCCTGGATGATGACTGGTTTCTGAAACTCCGCAAAGCAGGCAGCCTGCCAATTGCTTACGCTCAGATGCTGTCCATGGGCAACATACAAATTTTTGAAAAAATGTCAAAAGTGCAGGAACAAGCTGCTGTAAAAAACCGGGATGTCGTCTCTTTTCTGGGAGATGATGATGTGATTTCATTTCAATAGTGAATAATTGAATAATTGGGGTGTCCCTCGTATTTATTCGTCCTGCCTGAAATCATAGACAAATATTCAATCCTTTATTACAGTCTCCCGCATTATGGAAACTATACTTTTTACAATTTTCGCCTGTGTTTTGTTCCTGTCGCGGGACAAAAACCTTCTCCTTTGCAGGAAATCCATGAAATCAAATGGCATCAGCGTTCGACAGCCGTTTTGACCGGGTCACGGGTTTCCGATAGCGGTTTGAAGGTCTTTCGGTCTTTCGAAACAGCGGCCGGGGATTCAATATGTATGGGATCAAGGGGATTGCTGTGGGCTTTAAGACCCCCCGCTGGGGTGACATAGAAAGTACCGTCATCATACATGCGGACAACCCGCCTGTCAGCATCGGAGGCAACAAAATTGTCAAAAAGTCGTTCACAAACCTGCTGAATGGCCCGGGCCATAAGGACGTCACCATCTTTTTTGTTGAAGGCACTCTGGGTCATTGTTTTCACTTCTGCCCGATTTGTCCATACGATTTCACCGTTTCTGGTGTTTTGCACGATCATTCTTAGCTGGACAACGGCATTGTCAACGCGCCCGCCTTTGTGGGCAAGGTGGGCCAGACCGGCGCCTGCAACACCCCATATCGCTGTATTCCAGTCTGAATAGGATGTTTCTGTGATCAAGCCGCCGCCAAAGCGCGGATGCCCGCCTCCCAGAGAAGTTGTCGTGTCACTGTCCACGGGCCAGTCATTCATGGAAACAGCAGCGCCCAATATACCGCCGATGGCCATTTTATCAATCATTTCATAGTTTTCCGATTCCGCAATGCCGAACAGCGCTCGTGATCCGGTATTGAAGAAAAAAGGAAGTACACCGGTTTGTAATGGGTTGAAACTGTCTTCTCTGCCGTTTTTGAACACTATTATACGGCCTCTGACTACATAGTCGGCATTGAATGCCATGCCGATTTCCTGAATGGCGTTGTGGTCCAGGGCGATGGATTTATACTGGGCATCGGGATCATGAGATGTCTCCAGATTTTGTTTTTGCAGATTTGCATGCAGGACTTTGGCAATTTCACTTTTCATGATATCGGACCAGTCCTTGGCCAGTTCCGCCTGCAGTACGGTATTGGCACTTGACAGCTCGGGCACCGTATTCTGGTTGATAATCTTTTTTTGGGAAAGATAAGAAATGACATCTTCGCTGACGGCAGGGGCATATCCGAAACGCAGGATCTCATCCTGCAGCGCTTCCATTATCAGCATGTTCCGGCGCCAGTATCCCACAGGAGAGTCTGCCGGCGTGTAATCGGCAAAGGGAAGGATGACAATGGTTTTTTCGTTTCCCAGATTGGCCGTACGAACCACCGGATGAATGGAGTCAACAGTCGCAGTTCCGCAGGCGGTGAAAAGAAAAGCCGCCAGAATTGTTGTGATAACCACCTGTATTGTTTTCATTGTTATCTCCTCAGAGGATAAAAATTTGTTTCCTTATTCACAACGCCTACCATGATGGAAGCTGCAATTGGCGGCCGGCCTGAAATGTTTCCCAGTTGCCTGCGCCGCCAGGCCATGTGAACCGCCATCTTCCCGACATTTGACCGGCGGAAAGGGTTTGTATCTCATAGGTGAAGGTAATGCCGTATTGCATGAAGGACAGCTGATGCAGATATGTAATCCCGTCCCCGGGTACCACTGTAACCGGGGTGGTGCCCCATGTGCCGGTGTAATATCCGGGTTCTGCCGGTTTTCGATTCAAATTCAGCAGATTGGCATTGCCGTAACTGTACAGCATTCCATTATAGGATTCGGTTACGTTCCATGTGCCTTCCAGGGTTCTGAGGTTGATCTGGATGCGCTGGGTTTCAACGGCTGTGTTCAGGTCTGCGCCGACCCGGGTGCTGATCACCATGGAGCCATGGTATTCCAGCAGCTGGACCGGACCGAACGGAATGAACGGCACAGGACCGTCCGCATAGGTATGGGCATCTGCTCCGCTGGTTTTTATGCCGTTGTTATAGGCAAGAAAGAATTGTCCGAATTTGTCCCAGGCGTACACCAGGCCAGGCGCCATCTGGGGGAATTCCATCAGCACATATACATACTGGTTCAGGCTGCAGTATTCATTGAGATTTCCGGGTACATTGTCCGGGTCAAGCCATTGTCCGCCGGCATCCTGGCACATCATCGGTGTAGGGTGGTACACCAGGCTGTCAGGTACGGGCAGTTGCAGGTGCAGTTGACTGGCTGCGGCGGTTTCAATCATGCTGTAGTAGGGGGAGATCTGATACATTTCCGGTGCCGGAACAGGCAAGGAAACTGGTTCACCCGGGCGCCTGATATTGATGGTTACCGGTATATTGCGAAAAAACTGGCTGTATCGATCGGATATCGTTATGGTGCCTGTGTGATTCCCATACTCCATTGCCCTGACAAGACCGGAAACCGGGGAAACCGACAGTTGACCATACGGGTCTGCGCTGACCTGGCCGGCACCGTTGTCGATGGAAAGAAAGTTGACATCAGTGGATGCTGTCCACCCGGCCGGTCCTGAAAAAACCTGAAGAATCTGTGGATCAAAGGAAATTTCACCGGAAGCCGCATCTTTTTCAATACTCCAGAACAGCTGTCCCGGATGCACGGACAGATCGGTTGACCGGGCGGTTCTGAGCTGAACCGTCAAGACCACCGGATCTGCATTTTGTTCTGAATTCAAGTTGGATCTGAAGATTACGGTACCGGTTGCGCCGTCCAGCATACCATCCCCGTCAAAATCTTCATTCATGGACAAAAGCTGTGGATTTGCTGTCAGGGAAATGGTGTCATTACCTGTACCGGAATATCTGGACAGGGTCAACCATGCGGCATCTGTCTGGGCGCTCCAGTCATACGCGGATTTGTCCGGGTCGGCATTGATAATATCAACGGGAAAGGTCTGTTGTCCTGCATTTTTTTCCGTGACAACCAGATTCAGACTGGTTGGTGAAACCGTTAACTGATCACCAATACTGCGTACCACTGTCAGGGAAACCGGTATTGAAACAGGATCAGTATCAGGGTCCAGACCGGACATGATGGTGATGTTGCCGTCCCATCTGCCTTCTCCCATGCCTTCAGAAACGGTAACCTCTGCCGTGATGGAACCGGGTGCTTCTCCTTCTGCTGACGAAAGGGTTATCCATGGTGCATCGGTTGCCGCAAAAAAGGAGGCGGTTTCCTCTGCACTTTCTGCTTCTTCTTCTTCTGCTTGCACAGGAGCATCGGGAACAGGGCCGCCCACAACAGCGATACTGAAGGAGAAAGATCCGGATGCGGTCCCGGGAAGAAGTCTGACCGTACCGATCTCGATCGCCTCGGGTGATACCTTCAGTTCACCAGCGGTAAATGCCGATGCCGATGCAGTCAGCCAGCCGGTCAACAGCAGAACAGTCAGTATGCCTGCGGACAATGCAACTGTGGACGTCGGAACATTGATCATCCCGGTGAGCCAGGCCAACAATTTTGTCAATGGACTGGCCAACGGCCTGAAACAGCTCGAAACCCAGATAAAGGAACAGGCTGAGCAGAACAAGGGTAAGTTGCAATAGCACGGCAGCAGTAAAATTGCCCCGGAACTAATGGGGTTGTGATGTATGCAAAAAAAAGATTCGGGCCGATAATGCCTATAAACGGAAAAAGCTTATTCTTGAAAGGTTTTTTTTGCGTGAGGTTCATATTTCAGGTACCAAAACAGGACTGCTTTTACCTGTAACAGACAAAAAAGTAATGGTGGATGCCAGAAAACCAGCGGCAATTTTCTGTTAATGGATAAATCTGATGTCCACCAGATCTGCTGAACCAAAAAGTTTATCCGGTATGGCAATTCCTGTTTCTGTGGAATTGTCACAAGAGAAGATGTGAGGTTCCGGATCTATGACGGCAAACCCAAAAGAATTGAGAAGGCTTGCCACATAAACCTCAAAGGGAAACGGGTTTAACAATCCAGGAATTTTTACGGTTGTGCCCACAGGGTCGCTGGTATAGTACTCTATGAAGCCGGTCCGGTCCATTCGGGCCTCTTTTATGCATATACCGGCGATCTCTTCAAAAAGTGCCAGCCAATAATCAGTGCACGCTGCACCGCCTGCAAGTCCGTCATCAATGAGATAAATGTTTTTGTCATCCAGGTTTCCAGACCAGTAAAATTGGTATTGATAATCCAGTGAATCGTAGATATCTGTGATCACCCGTTGGTATATGTCATGGCTGTGATAAAACAGCGTGTTCAGATCATCGCTGTTCAGGCGCCGGGCGTTTACATGTTTATATTTTTTTGTGTTTACCGTTACCAGGGGCAAGTCATGGCTGCTGGAGTCAAAAGGGTCATCCACCTTTTCCAGCAGTTTGATCAATCTGATGGAAAAATGTTTTTCTTCCATTGATGTTGTCATTTCCGCACCCACAGGTGTGCCGTCCGCCAGTCTTCCCAGATACATGATCAGGTGGGTGAAATCCCCTGGTATTGCCAGATTTATCTCTGCTTCGTTTTCTTCGGTTGACGGATCATCCGGAAATCCACCCGTGAATATGAAGTCAAGGGGGTGCAGCAGTTTTGTGCCTTTCAGGGTGTGATTTTCATATACATCCAGCAGATAAGGTGAAAATTGTATCTGGTCCGGGGTAATGAGAAAAGGGTTTTTGATGTCAATATTAACCTGTGCTTCATCAAAAAGCGTATTCGCACCTGCTGGAACCGGAAGGACTGCAAAGATTTTGTATTCAGAAAACTGCGGTACTACCGTATCTAAGGATATATGCGTGCCGCCATAAGTAAAATTGTTGAACTGTGCCTGTTGCCTCTGCCCGTCAGTAATGGCGATGGCGTCAATTGTGAAATTGTCCATTTGGTCTGCGGTCAGTGTTATGGTAATCCTGTCGGAAGGAAAATATTCCGGAGCATTGGTTTTTACATAAAGGACGTCATCCAGTAATCCTGCCCAGGTTAACATGGTAGCATGCAGGTTCAACATCAACCCGTTAAAGACAGCGACATATTTTGTGATCAACCCCCCATAGACAAAGCTATCGGAATGGGTGGCGGCATACAGTGATAAAAAGGATTCATACCGTAATTTTTCTGCATAAAACTCCTCAAATCCCCGGTATATTTCAATCCCTGTGTATGCCCGGTCCGAAACAGGCGTATGATGGATACGCTGTACACCGGATCTGGTCAAAAAATCTTGTATAACCATATATTCAAACATACCGTAATATACCGCACTCAAAGGCAAAATACCCCTGTGGGCCCGCATCTCTGCAACCAGTTTTGCGTACAGGTCAAACAGGTGGTGTGCCCGGGTGGTTGATGTTGCAGCGGTAAGATGTTTTGCCAGATAGTGGCCGACAGTAAAATACAAGGTGTTCCGGTCATACAAGGATTGTGCATTATCCGGCAGGTGTTCTCTTATGTTTTCGGCAAGTAACGAAACATTGCGGGTTTCTGAAAAGCTTGGTGGACTGAAAGCAAGAATCAACATAACAGCAAGAACAATTTTTTTTATCATCAGATGCTCCAAATATGTCGGTATCGAAGAACTTTTACACAAGGACGATATTAAATCAAGGGGCTTGATGTGAATATCAATCATACTCCGAAAAAAAATCAAGAGAGAAGCCTTTTTGCAGATCTTCAGGCCGTTTTTATTTGCTTGTTTTTATGGGACTGTCATGATAATTTGTCTGCGTTTTGAAAAAATTAAATATGTGAAAGAATGCAGACAGGTTTGCAATTAAGTCTGCTGTTGGCTGTTGCGTATAAAAATATTATCAAAATGAGTGTGTCATCTCTTATGGAAATATCCAAGGCCGACAATCACCGAATATATCACGGGGATAACTTGTTGAAAACAACCATAAAAAAAAACATCTGCCTGATGGTTTTTTTGTCTGTTACTGTCAGCGGCTGCTGGACAGATACGAATATTTCCGAAAAAACCAAACCATTTGAAATTGTTGTTGTTTCCGATATCCATCTACGTGTGCCGGGGAATCCTGATGACATATTTTTCAATAATCAGAGAAATCTGGCGAACCTGATGCTTGCCGTTGACCTGATGAATGAAAATTACGCACATGCGGACTTTGTCGCGGTAACAGGGGATCTTGTGGGATGCCTGTTCAGTGAAAATCCATATGATTACCAAGGCAGAGGTGATACGCCCCCTGAAGTGTTCAAGCGTTTATTTGACCATCTGATTCTCCCATATCATATAGCCCTGGGCAACCATGATTACTATGTGGGTTTTGATCTAACCACCCTGGATCATGTTCCCACCCTGAATCCGGAAAGTGTGGAGGCGGTATGGAAAAAGGTTCTGAACATTGATCCGTATTATTCCTTCATTCATAAAGGGATTCAGATGATATTTTTAAACAGCAACCGTGGGGATTCGCTTTTCACTATCTGCCTGGGCTTCAGGTCGGAAACCTTATGCCAGGGATCTTTTGATCCAGAGCAGATGGACTGGCTGGAATCCCTTCTGAACCGGCCTGAACCCGCCATTCTTTTTTGTCATCATCCGCCGGCAAAAGATATGGATACCCCTGATTCACTTACTTTGCAGTCCATATTTTTCAGTGACATGTCCATTGATAAAAATGACCGGTTTTATGAGATCGCAGCCGTCCACAAAGACAAAATCCTTGCCATATTTTCCGGTCACCAGCACCAGTGGCGGGAATACACCCTGTTTGACACCATAAACGTATATCAGCTTGGCTCTATTGGAGATTTTCGGAGTTCTGGTGAAAACATAGCCGTTGTGAAAATCGACCCCAATCTGAAAAGAGTTGATGTGATGCGACATCCGAAAACGGACAGAAATTAAATGATTTTTTTTCGAGTCGGTCTGACCGTCCCGAACGTCTGCCAGTTGGAAAATATAAAAGGGCCTTTACTGATCCCGAAAAAAAAGGAAATACATTCCATTGGCGGTATTTGAATACAAGGCACTCAATACAAAGGGTAAAAATGTCACCGGCATGGTGGATGCGGACAGCCTGCCCGGGGCCCAGTCCAGGCTCCGGGAACAGCAGTTGTATCCGGTGTTCCTGGCCCAGGTCAGGTCAACGGCTGATGAAAAAGGCCCCCAAAAAAAAATAGATCTGTCGGTATTCGGCTTTTTTTCAAAAATCAATTCTTCTGAAATCACCATGGTTACCCGGCTCATTGCCACCTTGTTGTCCGCCGGGTTTCCACTGGCAAATGCCGTGGCTACGGTGGCTGGCCAGACACGTTCCAGGGCGTTTCAAAAGGTTTTGTCCCGGATCAAGGATGCCATTGAAGAGGGCAGCAGTTTTGCCGATTCTCTCACACTCTATCCCCACGTGTTTTCCGGGGTGTATGTCAATATGGTGGCGGCAGGAGAGTCTTCCGGCACCCTTGAGGTCGTGCTGGAGCGGCTGGCGGATTTTGCCGAGCGCAGGGAAGAGACCAAAAAAAAGATCCAGGCCGCATTGGCCTATCCCATGATCATGTCTGTCATCGGTTTCCTTGTGCTGGTGATTCTTCTCACCTATATCGTACCCGGTATCATCCAGATTTTTTCTGATATGAACCAGACCCTTCCATTGCCCACCTTGATTTTGATCCGGATCAGTGACTTTTTTACCGGTTTCTGGTGGGCCTTGGTTCTGCTGCCGGTCATGGCGGGCCTGGGGCTTTATCTGATCCGGAAAACCGACACAGGGGTTTTGTATACCGACCTGTTCATTCTCCGCCTTCCCCTTGCCGGTTCTTTGATCCGAAAATTGATCACGGCCCGGTTTTCCAGGACCCTGGGGTCTTTGCTGGAAAACGGGGTGCCGTTGATGACGGCATTGACAATTGCCAGAAAGATTGCCGGCAACCGGGTGATATCGGATGTGATCCAGGCGGCGGCCGACCGGGTGGAGCAGGGCGGAGAGCTCGGGGTGGCGCTTTCCACAAGTCCCTATTTTCCCGGGCTGGCTTCCCGGATGATCCAGGTGGGGGAAAAAAGCGGGGAACTGGAAAAAATGCTCACCAAAACCGCAGATCTCTATGAAAGAGATGTCCAGTCCGCAGTGACGGCTGTTACCGCCCTGGTGGAGCCTGTCATTATTCTGGTCATGGGAGTCGTGGTGGGGTTGATCATTATGGCGGTCTGTCCTGCCGGTGTAAAAACCGCCTCCCACAAGGGCAACTACCCCTCCCAGGGCAGGATTGTCCTGGTCAAAGGCTTTCCAGGCTGCCAGCCCGAGCCCGGTGTTGACAAGGAACGCAGCCGCAGCATCATGGACTCGGCCGGTGTAGAGAAAACCGCTACCGGGGATTGCGGCCAGAATACCGGCCAAAACCGGGCTTTTTTCAGGAACGGATTGGGTTTTTTGAATGCGGGCTGTCAGTTGTTTTTTTTCCGCATCCTTTGCACTGCCCCGGGGAATTTTTTCCAGGTATGCCAGGGCCTGGTCCAGTTCATCCGTGCCGGGCTGAAGGCTTGCCCGGATGTGCAGTTTTGCCAGATCCAGATAAATGCGGTCCCGGGTATCTGGATCATCAGTGAGCTTTACAAAATTTTGCAGTACCACCTGGGCATACCCCATGTTTTCCAGGTGCATGAAAGCCCGGCTCTGCATAAAATAACTCTCTTGGGTGAAGGGGTTTGATATATCCGGATCATCGCGGATGATGTCATTGAATTGCCGGGCCGCATTATGGAACCGTTCCTGGAAAAACAGTGCCATTCCTGTTTTGTATGCCGCTTCCAAAATTCTGGTATCCTCTGGGAAAAAATGGATAAACCGCTTGAATTCAACTTCTGCGGTGGAAAAATCCTCGTCATTGAAAAGGGTATCTGCATAGGCAAACTGCCTGTCCGCTGAAATCACAAGTTCACGTGAATCTGCCGGGGCAGGACCGCTTCCGGGCATGACAATGCCCATCCACACCAGACATGCCAGTATCCATATCCATTGCATCAGCGTGCGTTTGGACAGCAGCGGGTAAAATGGCACCTGGCAGTGCCGAAAGGCCGGGAACAAGGATGCCCTGGTCCGGGATGCAGGCATTGACACGCCGGGCCGCATGGACCATGCACCGGACCATGCATCGGACCATGCCTCGGATTGTATCGGCATCTGTATCATTGTAACATCTTATCCGGTGGTGGTTTGAACCACCAGAAATCATTGGCCGAGACCGGGTCATGGCTTTTACGTTCGCCGTTGATCCGTTTTTGCGGCGCCAGCCTGGTTTCGCTTCTGCCGCATCGCATCACCCGGTCGAACACCATGATCCACCCCATGACAGGGCCGTGTTTTTCCAGGGCCTGTGCCGCGTATTCAGAGCAAGACGGAGACATGGGGCAGCGGCTGCCGTTAGCTCCTGAGATGTGATCCTGATAAAAACGGATGATTCGGTTTTTTTTTCCGGTGCGGTTTTCTTCTGCGGCCCCGGGTACCGACAAGCACAGCACCATGATCATGCAGATGGCCATTGCTTTGCTTTTACTCCTGGGTGACACGGAACACCTCTCTGATGGATGTAATTCCCTGGAACACTTTGGTCATGCCGTCCCGGCGCAGGGTGACCATGCCTTTTTTCACGGCTGCTTCCCTGATCCGGTTGGTTTCAGAGGTTTTCAGGATCATGTGCTTGATCTCATCATCCAGTTCCAGAATTTCAAAAATGGCCTGACGTCCGAAATACCCGGTTTCAAAACATTTGGAACATCCCCGGGGTTTGTAAATCTTTTTGCCTGCCAGGTCCTGTCCGTTGGTGTTGAGGTTTTTCACATCAGCTGGTGTCAGAAAATATTGCTGCCGGCAGTGGGGGCACAGGATACGCACCAGCCGCTGGGCAATGATGGCATTGACCGACGAGGAGATCAAATAAGGCTCCACCCCCAGGTCCTTTAAACGGGTGACAGCCCCGGCCGCGTCATTGGTGTGGAGGGTGGAAAATACCAGATGGCCGGTGAGAGCCGACTGGATGGCAATACCCGCTGTTTCAACGTCCCTGATTTCTCCCACCAGCACCACATCCGGATCCTGGCGCACAATGGCCCGCAATCCTTTGGCAAAGGTGACCCCGGTTTTGGGGTTCACCTGGATCTGGCCGATACCGGTCAGGTTGTATTCCACCGGATCTTCAATGGTGATAATGTTTTTGTCCGTGGAATTGATTTCCGACAGACCGGCATACAGGGTAGTGGTTTTGCCGCTGCCGGTGGGACCGGTGACCAGGACAATGCCGTGGGTCTGCCGGATGATACGGTTCAGCCGGTCAAAATGATCTACAGAAAGCCCGAACTGGTCCAAAGAGAGAAAATATCCGGATTTGTTGAGCAGCCGCATTACCAGGCGTTCACCATAGCTGGTGGGGACGGTGGAAATACGGATGTCGATTTCCTGGTCCCCGATGCGCACCTGGGCACGGCCGTCCTGGGGAATGCGTTTTTCAGCAATATTCATGCCGGCCATGACTTTGATTCTGGAAATCAAAGAGGCCTGGACTCTTTTGGGTGGGGTCAGTCGTTCATACAGGATCCCGTCGATGCGGTAACGGATCTTGAGGCTGTGCTGAAAGGGTTCGATGTGAATATCACTGGCACCTGCTTTGACCGCCTGGGAAATCATCCGGTTTACCAGGCGGATGACCGGGGCATCACTGACATCATCCAGCAGGTCGGCTGTCTGCTCCAGCTCATCCATCAAGGGGTCATTACCTTCCATTTCCCGGGCCAGCTGCCGGGCACTGTCTCCTGACCGGTCATATAAAATATTGATGGCCGATAAAATACTGTTTTTACGGGCCAGGACAAGGTCATGGTCTATGAGACCGATCAGGGCCGCCACATCATCGGCCGGGGCAAGGTCTGACGGGTCATTGATTGCAATGACGGGCCGGCCGGTCTGTTTGATGAGAGGAACCATGCAGGCTTTTTTTAAAAAATTGCGGGAGATATTCCTTGTCCAGGTATCATCTGCATGGTCTGGTTCCAGCATGGACGATACCGGCATGTGGTACATTCTGCCCAGGATTTCGAGCACATCCTGTTCCGATATTATCTTGGCAGCAAGCACGGTTTCCTTCAGGCTGGTTTTGTCCTGTTCATAGGATGCCAAAATTTTATCGGTTTCCTTTTTGGGAAATCCGAATTCTTCTGTCAGAATATCGATAAACAGCTGGATCATGATTTAGGGAAACACTTTTTGTGCCGGTTCTTCGGACAGTTTTTCTTTGAACCGGTCCAGTTTTTTATATAAAGGGATTTTTCCTTTTTCAAGGTCTTTGTTGATGCTTTCCTGTTTTTCATCAAGGATCTGCCTGACCTCCAGGGGATTTTTCACCACCCTGGGGGTTAAAAATACATATAGGTTGGTGCGTTCTTCCCCTTCGGAAACGTTTTTAAACGCCCACCCCAGGCCCGGGATATCTCCCAGGCAGGGGGCTTTGTTTTCGGTTCTGGTCATGCTTTCATCGATCAACCCCCCGATGACCACGGTGTGGGTGTCTTCCACGATAATGGCGGTTTCGATCTGGCGTTTGAGGGTGGTGGGCCGGTCCGGGTTGTTCTGGTTCACCGAATCCAGTTTGGTCAGCTCCTGGAACACATTGAGCCGCACCAGGCGGCCCTTGCTGATCTGGGGGGTGATTTTCAAACTGATACCTACGTCCCGGTATTCAAAGGAGCTGTAAACCTCGGTGGCGGATTCTGCGGCCGACCGGGTCTGAAACGGTACGTTCTTGCCCACGGTGATGACGGCTTCTTCGTTTTCCGTGGTCAGCAGCTGGGGGGTGGCAAGGATATGCACATCCTTGTCGCTTTGAAATGTTTTGACAATGGCCTGGATATCCGGGAAGGCAACACCGCCGATGTTGATGTTTTTGCCCAGGACCCCCAAAGAAAACCCCCTGGGAAGGTCGGCATTGTCGGATACGCTGTCCAGGCTGCCGAACCCGCCGTCACCGGTGGCGCCAAAACCGGAAAACCCCACTTTTTCGTCATTGTCAAAGCCTTGGGAGGTCCGCCATTCCGTGCCGATGTCAAGGCCCCTGGTAACATTGACTTCCATGATCAGGCATTCGATATAGACCATGGACCGGGGGATGTCCAGTTTGGAAATCACTTCCTCCAGCACGGCATAATCTTCTTTCCGGGCCATGATGATCAGCGAATTGGTGGCCTTGTCCGCACTGATATGCACGGAATCGGAAAGCAGCGGAGCCTGTTTTTGTCCTTCTGTGGTTTTGTTTTTGTCCTGGGCCGGAATTTCCTGGAGAACCGTGACCATGGTTTCGGCAGAGGCATGTTCCAGGTAATACACCCGGATTCTTTCTTCTCCTTTGGGGACCTCCTGGTCCAGAAGCGCCACCAGTTCTTCCACCCGCTTTGTTTCCAATTCGTTGGCCAGAATAACAAGGGCATTGGTTCTTTCATCCGCCACAAAATCCACCATCATGCCGGTGTCCGGGCCTTTTTTTTCATCCCTGATCCTGGCTGTAAAAATTTTGGAAAGGGTGGCCACCAGTTTTGCGGCATCCGCATGCTGGACCGGTATTACGGAAATGGTTTTGCCGATATTGGGGGCATCAATGGTGTGTATGATTTTTAACAGCCGGTCGATACTGGAAAGGGACGCTGTGACAATGAGCATGTTGGTGTCTCTGTAGGACAGGATCACACTGCCCTTGGGCAGCAGCGGAATGAACAGGCGCTGCAGTTCATCTGAGTCCGCATAATCCAGCGGAATGATCCGGGTGGCAAGCCGGTCTGCGGATTCTTCGGACCCGGTTGTCAACCGGGTGTCGATATTGTCTGACTTTGCATCGGGCACGGGCACAATTTTTATGACGCTGCCGGATTCCACAGTGGTAAATCCGTGAATTTCCAGTACGGATTCAAACACTTTATAGGCATCTTCCACAGACAGTTTGGTGGGAGAAATGATGGTAACATTGCCTCTGATTCGGCTGTCCACCACAAAGTTTTTCCCGGTGATCTTGCTGATGAATTTGATAAAGACCCTGATGTCCACATTGTCAAAATCAATGGATACATATTCTGTGGAAGAAGCTTCTTGGGCCATGGCCGATTGCAGCGGGGAAAACGGCAGGTGTGTGAGGCATAAAAGACTGCCCAGTAACAGGTACAAAAATATATATTTCGGGTGGTGTGATATTCGTTTCATGGTCAATTCGCCCATAATTTTTCCTTATTCATCGGAAGCGGTTTCCACTGTGTATTCATTATTTTGCGCATTGTAAAGGATTTCCTGGGTTTTGCCCCGCCGCAGTATGGTAAAACGGATATCGGAAACATCCTCCAAAGAGGCGTCCAAAGATTGGTAGATGGTCACGGCATCCTGGGCAGACAGGGTCTGGCTGTCATTGATGGATTTGATGATATCTCCGTTTCTCAGCCCGATCTGTTGAAAAACCGAATCATTTCTGATGCCGTACAGCAACAGGCCATCTGGTTTTCCGTCCGAGAAAAACGGTCTGATCCTGGCTTGTTTCATCAGGGCCGGCAAGCCTGCATCCGCCTGTTCCTGAAGGGAAGAACCTGTCTGAGAAACCTGGGTTTGCGGTTGGGGCAACGCCGATTTTGAGGCCGTGGGGGAAGACGGGGTCAGGGTTATATCCACTTCCAGTATCTGGTCCTGGCCGTTGACGCGCAATATGACCTGGCTGCGGTCAATTCTTTTGATGGTGGCCCCTTCCACCTGGTCTCCCACCTGGAAAAGGGATTGTTCCCGGGTTTTTTTGTTTTCAATCACGGCATAGGACGTATTTTCAGATGCCGCTGTTACGGTTCCCCACAGGGCCAGCTGCAAACGGGTTTTTTCCAAAGGTTTTTTGAGGTTTTCAGCCGGGGATGCTTCAAGGTCGGGTTCAGGGCTTTGGGTGAGTACATTGAACAGGTTTCTGTCGGCAATGGCGGTGTATTTTTTGGGGTCCGGAACCTTGCGGGCCGTATTTTCCGGATCCGTCAGCTCCCCGGGCTGGATCTTTATGTCCTGGATGCGGCTGCCAGGCGGTGATATCATGTTGTGATATACCATGCCCACCACTGTATATGCGCCAAAGGTGAGCAGCAGAAGCTGAAGGATAATAAACAGGTGTTTCATAATTTCATTTCCAGGGTTGCTGCCCGGCCGGTTATGGTGAAGGGGATCCCTTTTTCCGGGTTGGTTTTGAACAGATTTTCCATGGACAGTATGCCTGCAAATTTCGATACATATGCCGGTTGCGGATGCAGGCTGCCTGTAAGCGCAACTATCCAGTTTTCCGGGTCTGTGGGGTTGCCGCCGGTAAAGGTCATCTCTCCCCGGGCTGTGGCCTTGATGATGTCGCCGCTAGCCAGCAGTTCTGATATGATAATTTTGTTTTTGTCCCTGCCAAAAGCCAGGGTGATCTTGGTAAAATCAAGGTTCGTGATTCCCATGGTGTTGAGAAAATCATCCCGGATTGCACAGGTACCCCTGGACAGCAGAAGCTCTCCTTTGCCGGCCGGATTTGTCTGCCCTTCGGGTACATGATAAGTGCCTGACAGACCAAAAGATAATTGTGCGGTCATCCCCTGCATCGCAAGGGTCTTATCTTTGATCTTCAATCCGGTCATGGCTATTTGCAGCCCTGAATAGGTATTTTCCTTCAACGATATATCCATGATATGTCCGCTTACATTCCCTTCCAAAAGGGATGTTGAAAAATGCATATCGTTTTTCAGGCCCAGGATGGAAGAAACAGGAAAATACAGCTGGAAATCATCTGGTGCGAGGGTCAGGGTGTCACCCAGGTGTATGAACGTATCTTTTATGGTAACTCCCGGTGGAAGACAAAGGGATGCCCGGTCCATGGTAATCCTGATGCCCGGAAACATGTTTTCCGCCGCAAGACTGATTTTTCTGGCTGCTTCCTGGTGGGGGAACCGCATAACAGTAAAAACGGCGATTGCCCCTGTAAAATATACCAGGTATATGAAAAAGCGTTTCACAGTCATGCTACAGCGGTTCCTTTTGCACCAGGGTCCGGGCTTCCAGGACAGCCTCCAGCATGGTTGCCTGGTCTCCGGTTCTGGACAGGGAAAGGGAAATGACAGATACGCCGTAATCAGATGTTTCCACCCCTTTGATAAAATCAATAAAATCGTTTAAATACAAGTTTTTCAGCTTGAGCCGTACTTTTGAAATAAGAAAGGTTCCATCATCCATATCCTGGGAAAAGGGTCGCATATAATCGATATTTTTTTTGACCCCGCTTTTTTCCGCTTCGCTGTCAAGAAAGGAAAAAAGGGTAAAATCACGGGGTCTGGCTGCCAAAATTGTTTGTTCCATATCCGGTTCTCCGGTGAGATCCCGGTATTGTTCATGCAGCTGGACCATTTGTCTGACCGTCTCCTGTTCCACCCTGGAAATCCGCTCCAGGTCCTTTTTTTTATCCACCAGCGGAAGATATATGAACTGCACAGCCAAAAACACAAGGGTAAGTAAACTCCCCAGGACAATGGTGTTTTTTTCTCTGGTTGACAAATGCTTCATGGGCAAGTCACAAGCTTATGTTAAATTGAAAGAAAATCTTGTCATCTGTTTTTCCGGCATCAGCCGTATTGATGGTCACGGTCTTGAATATGTCAGATGTTTCCAATACATTTTTTAATCTGTCCACGGTATTGAAACTGTCGGTATTGCCCGAGATGGTTACCTGGCCATGGTTGAACAAAAGCCGGGACAATTGGGCGTTCATATCGGATGGAATACGGGAGGACAATTCATACAATACATCTATGGCCGCAATATCCGGTGTCTGGTTCATGTCCCGGGACCGGTTGGTTCCGCCTTTTTGCTGCAATGCCTGTTTTACCCGGGCCTGCATGAGCAGCAGCGGGGAATGCCCGGGCAGAATCTCATTCTGTGGAAAGGTTTTTTGATACAGGCCGGCGCTGGTATCTCGTATGGCCGCAATCTGCTTTTCCAGGCCAACAATATTCTGGTACAGACTGAAAACAAGCAGGGCGAAAATTATTGCGCCCATCACACCGGTTGCCAGGATTTCTGATCGGAATTTATGGAAAAACGCCCCGGGGCCATAGGGTTTTTGAGAAAAATTCAATACCAGTCGGGGTGTTTGAAACAATATGTCAGATATGGCACCGGTGTCCGGGGCCATGGCAGTAATGGTGTCGGTACGAAAAAATGCATGCTGCGACATCATCTGCGTCAATTTTCGTGTCATCTCTGTTGTATCCGCAGAACCTTGTTCCGGTGCAAGGCAGAGGTCGAACCGGGTATCAAGACCGGATTTTTGTCTGAATCCCGTGACCATGTGAAACACGGTTTCTGCAACCAGGTCATCCATTCTGTCCGATGCTGCCAATGCCCTGACCATAACCGGTTTTGATCCGGCAATGAGGACAAAGGTGATGTCATTGGGTCCCAGGTGGATAAAGATGTGATCCGGGGTTTTTTTGCGGGTTTCCATATACGATACGGCCAGGGCATATCCCCTGGGGGTGATGAGCCCGGGTCTGATTTTATATGCCTCCAGGCATGCGGTAATATCCGAGACCATGGATGCAGCTACAGAGGCTGTTAAAATCAGCTGCTGGTTCTGGACAAAGCACACATCCTGGCTCACAAAAGCCGACACATAGTCGTTCCCGGGCAGGTATGGGGCCAGTTCAAAGGGCAGTACCTGAAAAATTTTACCGGGGCTGGTAAAGGGCAGGCTCAGATTGCGGAAACACACATCCTGTGAAGAGATGAACACCACCGCTTCAGCGCTGGCGGTCAGGTCGATTTGGGTGGCAATGACGGTAAGGGCTTGCTGGTATCGGGATGCATCTTCCAAAGGATCCTGCAACGCATCCAGAGGCGCAAAGGCATACTCTTTTTGCCTGGTTTTTGAAAATGTGCGTTCAACTGTTGTGGCATCAATACCATGGGCAGTGATGTTCAGCAGCAGATACCGGCCGGCCACAGCTCAGTTCCTTTCCATCTGGATGATTCGGCAGATCCACTGGTTGGTCTTTTCCTGTTGCTGCCGTTTGATATAAGCGGATATAGTGACTTCCGCCTGGTTCAGCCGGCCGGTGGATATTGCCTTGAAAATATTACTGTCATATCGGATCATGCGGTCAAAACTTTCTTTTTCCGTTGCAGACAAATCTATAACCCGATTATACCACCCTTTGTCAAGCGGGTTTACAAACATTTCACCATCTTCTGATTTTTGGGCACGATAGTCAAGCAGATCCTGGGCAAACCCGTCCATTCCCCGGGGGAGAAGGGCCTTGAGTACATCGATACCGGCGGTGTTGATGTTGATCCGGCCGGGGTAGTGGTAGGTTTTTCCCTCACCGGGCAGGTCTGAAATCCCGTAAACAGTAAAAATGTCCCCCAGTGCCGCCGGCGGTTTCGGCAAGGTTTCTTCTGAGCTGTCACGTTCTGTGTTCTCCTGCAGGGCGGAAAGAAAATCAGGGTCGAAGCCTTTTACGTTCAACAGTTCCAAAACATGGTTGAATACCCCGTCGGCACAGACATATGGGGGTGAAAGCCCTTCATAATATGCGGATTCAGCACCGGAAAGTCCGGACACGGCACCATCGTCTCCTGAATCCAGCCAGTCTTTGAGACAATTGATAATGGCGGCCGGATCCTGGATGTCCCGGGATCTGTCATCAGAGATATGAAGGTCCAGAAAATTTTCCCACAACCGTACCTGGTCCTGGTTCACTGTATTGCCGGGAAACCGCCGGAGCAGCGCATTTGCCTGTATTTTTCCCAGTTCATCACTGATTTCAAGGGATATCCGGCCTCTGGTATAGCCGAGCTGTTCCGTCATCCGGGAAAGCAGCTCAGGATCGGCCCAGTCCTCCTGGATGGAATCGATATCAGTCTTTTCCGCATCATCAGCCAGCACCGCCATGGCCAGGTGGATGGCGGATAATGCCATTTGCCGGGCCGCAAACCGGTCGGCCTGATGACCCGCCGTGATGACAGATTCATTGGTGAGTCTGGCAAGGTGCAGTCCTGTGGCCAGCAGCACGGAGATCACCCCCAGAACCACAAAAAGTGCCATACCGTTCTGGCTGCCCTTCATTTTTCCACCTTTCTGGATATTGGCAGAAAAACGGCTGTTTTGATCCGGTGCAGGGATTCTTCCTGTGCCGTTTGTATGTCGATGATGACCCGGGTGGGGAGGGTGAATGCAAAGGCATCTGCGTCTGAATCCCAGATTGTGTGTTCCGTTCCCCGGCTGTCTGTGAAGGTGAGAGAAAAGGCGTGGATGTCTTTGATCAGAACCGGGTCCCTGCAGGGATCTGGATTATCTTCCGAAAGATATGATCTGTCTGACCGGTGCAGGTCAAAACGGTTGCCGTGGCGGTGCACATAATACAGAATCCTGCCCGTCCCATGAATTGCGGTTGGCCCTGAATCCAGGTGATTGAGGCTGGTAAACTGCAATTGGGAGAAAAAATTCCCGCCAATGCCGGTTTTTGTGGCCACAAACCGGAACATGTCCGGATCTTCATTAAAACCAGGCGGGTGGTATCGGGGGGGCCGGGACAGGAGAACCTGTTCCAGATCTGCAGCCATGACCTGCATGCCCAGCCGGAAGCGTTCCTGCCTTTGTATGTCATGTTTCACCAGCTCGGCTGAGGTTACAAAGGTTCTGAAAACAGCGTACAAAGCAGCCAGGGTGATGGCCAAAATTGTCATGGCCACCAGGATTTCCAGCAGGGTGAATCCGTTTTTTTTTGGATTAGTCATCGGTTTCAACCAGGTACCGCCATGTGGTAATGGTATGGGACCTGCCGGTTTTGGGAGAGGATATGTCAATCCGGATTTTTTTCAACCGGCCTGCCTGCGGTTCCGACAAGGCGGCTGGTTCTTCAAACACGGCATCTTCAATGGAGGCAGTCCATTCAAGGCCTTCATATCCCTGACCGAAATCGCCTGACAGGCTGTATGGCGCATCCGGATCAGCGGTCAGGGCGGCCAGTTGCCGGCCTGCCAGTAACGGGATCATGCCTTTGAATTTGCCGGCTCCTGCCAGTTGTATGGTGCCGGAATGCAGCTGCAGCAGGGTAACCAGCACCAAAGCCAGCACTACCATGGCCACCATGACCTCAAGAAGGGTGAATCCATGGTCCTGTTTTATGCAAAATTTAGGTGCAGTCATCAAATGATATACGGTCAAAAACCGTTTCAACGTCCATGAGAAACGGTTCTATTTTCAGGGAAACAGGGGTATCTGCCCCGTCCAGGTGCAGGATGACCAGATCCGAATACCCCTGCCTGCTGAACCGGATGGATCGGGTCGGCGTGTTTTCCCGATCATGCGATGGTGTTCGCGCAAACTCAATTTCGGAGATGCGCAGATTTTGGGTAAGTTCAAAAGCGCTGGCTTTGGCGGTTTCCAGTGCAGGGCCATCCATGGATGTATCGGTCATCCAGATATGATCACCTGCCGGATCAATGTGTAAAAAAATGTCATGGTTTTCCCGCATGGCCCTGTATTTGAGGGACGTGATCAACCCGGCCAGGTCCTTTACCCCCTGCATTCTGGTTGTAAAAACGCCGGTGCCTTGGAATACAGGGATGGAAAATGCCATGAGGGTTGCCATAATGGTGATCACGACGATGATCTCCACCAAGGTAAACCCGTATGGTTTTTTCAGGATCACTCAAGTTCCCAGCTTTTGATATCCTGGTTTTTACCATCCCCTTCCGGAACCCCGTCCGCACCATAGGACAATATGTCATAGTCCCCGTTGACCCCCGGGCTAAGATACAGGTATTCCCTTCCCCAGGGGTCTTTGGGAACCCTGCGTTTGTCCAGGTACCCTTTGTCATTCCAGTCGGGTGGAACCGGATCCGTGGTGGGCTTTTCAATGAGAGCCGTCAGTCCCTGTTCCGTGGTGGGATAAAAACCATTGTCCAGGTGATACATTTTCAAACTGGTTTCAATGGCGGCAATATCCACTTTTGCCTTGATCACTTTTGCATCATCTGTTCTTCCCATATAGCGGGGTACAATCATCCCGGCCAGAATGCCCAAAATGATTACGACCACCATAAGTTCTATAAAAGAAAATCCCTTGTTGTTCATTGTCATTGTTTGTTGTCCTTCAAACAGCGCCCTGGTAAACATTGTATCCTTTGTATGTTATTTATTTATAGACATATACCATAAACGGTTTCATTACGCTATATTTTTTGAGCAGGAACAAAGGCGATTGTCCTGCAGGGACAGCAGATGTACATTGACTTTGGCAGTGAAGTTTATTAAACATATCCAACATTAATAAAATAGCAGGAATGCGCGATTGTTAAAGACTTTTACCAAAAAAAAAGACTCCAGATCAACATCATGTGGTATATCCGGTGTCGGCCCCACGGAATCGGGCGTATCTGATCAAAACCAGTTGAGGCAAAGTCAGGGGGTCGTCTGCAAATGAATATTCTGCTCACCGGTGCCACCGGATTCGTGGGCAAATCCCTGTACCGGGAACTTATCGTTCAAAAATACAATCTGACCTGTGTTTTCAGAAAATGGCATAAAAAGGAAAGGCAGTTGTCGGAATTTGGAACCGGGAACCGGTATTTTGTGGATGATGTGGATGGGAATACTCCTTGGTCTGCATGTTTGAAGGGCATTGACCAGGTGGTGCATCTGGCGGGGTTGGCCCATACAGTCAATGGAGATGATCCTGACCTGCACCGGCGTTTTTTTTCCGTGAACCATGAAGGGACCCGCAACCTGGCTGCCCAGGCGGCCCAACATGGCGTGAAGCGTTTCGTCTTTATGAGTTCCATCATGGTAAACGGTAAAACAAGCTCTGCAGGGCCGTTTTGTGAAACAGACCGGGCAAATCCGCAAAATGCCTATGCAGCTGCCAAGTATGAAGCGGAAAAGTCCCTTGAAAAAATCGGAGCAGATACCGGCATGGAAGTGGTTATCCTGCGCCCTCCTCTGGTTTACGGATCCCATGTGAAAGCCAACTTTTTGAAGTTACTGGATCTTATGTATTCGGGGGTGCCGCTGCCTTTTGGGGCGGTTTCCAACAAAAGAAGCTTTGTTTGTCTGGAAAATCTGGTGGATGCCGTGTGCTTGTGCCTCTGTCATGAAAAAGCAGCCAACCAGACCTTTGTGGTCAGTGACCATCAGGATTTGTCCACCACGCAGTTGATGCAAAAAATCGCTGCTGCCATGGGCAGGAAGCCCAGATTGGTTGCCGTGCCTGAAAAATACATGAAAATCTGCCTTTCCCTTGCAGGGTTGGACCATATGTATGACCGGCTCTGGGGAAACCTCCAGGTGGATGCTTCCAAAATCCAGATGCTGCTGGGATGGAAACCACGGGTGACGGTGGATCATGGTATTATGACAACAGTTCAATGGTATCTGTCAACCCGCAGGCACAAAAGAAAAGCAAAGGTTCAGGTATAAAACATGTTCATTGTTCTGCTAAGCTTTTTGTCAGGGGTGACGGGATCATGGATTATCATGAAATATGGTGCCGCGATCGGTGCCATTGACAGGCCCAGCAAAAGAAGCTCACATCAAAACAACATTCCCAAAGGGGGAGGTTTCGGTATCCTGGCCGCCCTGGTTTTTTCCAGTCTGATACTGAAAATTCCCGTGTTTATATGGATTCCGGCCCTGGTGATATCTTTGGCCAGTTTCTGGGGAGCGGATAAATATATTTTGCCTGTATCACAACGTCTGCTGATTCATTTTGGGTGCGGCCTGATTTTTCTGGTGTTTTTTTTGAATGCAAAACAGGCGGTTGCGGTTGATTATGTTGTTTGGCTGCCGGTGTTGGTTTTCATTGTGGGAACGGCCAATTTTTACAATTTCATGGACGGCATAGACGGCATAGCCGGCATAGCCGGATTTGTGGCGTTTTTGCTGGTGAGTTTTCATGCACAGCTTTCGGGCATGGATCAGGCGTATGTTTCTTTGGGGCTTGGAATGGCATTTTCCTGTCTGGGGTTTCTGTGTTTTAATATTCCCAGGGCAAAAGTGTTTTTAGGAGATGTGGGCAGCATTCTTTTGGGATTTGTGTTTGCGAGCCTCATTGTCTTTTTATCACGGGATCTGGCGGATTTTATGGTTATGGCCGGGTTTCTGGCGCCGTTTTATTTTGATGAGCTTTTCACCATGGTTGTCAGGATAAAAAACAAAGATTCATTGATAGAGCCCCATCGCAAGCACATCTATCAGGTCCTGGTCAATGAGGCAGGCATCGGGCACTGGAAAGTGTCACTGGGATATGGCATGATGCAGCTGATCATTGGATTTTCCGCCATATTTGCGCAACCGGAAGGCGTGTTTCACCTGTTTGGCATGTATGTGTTTTATGGGCTGATGTTTGCTGTTTTTTCCATTATCATCCGGAAAAGGTACTCGTGGAGTGAAAATTAAAATCACCCGAAATATGTTGTTGATAATACTGCTGGACGCCCTTGTGTTGTGGGGGTCATTTTATCTGGCACATCTGATCCGGTTTGAATTTGATGTACCTGTGTGGGCCCTGGAAAAATTTTGGGATCTGGTTGTCCTTGTATTGGTGATTAAACTGATCTGTTTTTATTTTTTTGATCTGTACAAAGGCATGTGGCGCTATACCAGCATCAATGACCTGATGAATATCATCAAGGCATCAACGGTTGCCACATTGATTCTGATCGTGTTCCTTTTGTATAAAAACAGATTTGAAATGCTGTCCAGATCTGTGTTTATCATTGACTGGTGTTTGACCGTCATGCTGATCATCGGGCTTCGGGTGTTTACCCGGCTGTGTTTTGAAAATTTTACCGAAACCGTCGGGGTGCGGGATCTGGCGGACAAACTTGTGTCCATGTTTGGAAAAAGCAGGCGAAAAGGCCGGCGGATGCTGATCATCGGGGCCGGGGACTGCGGGGAAAAAATCTGCCGTCAGTTCCGGGAAAATCCGGCTGTCCAGTCGCATGTGGTGGGGTTTCTGGATGACGATATATCCAAAATCGGCAGAAAAATTCACGGGGTTCCGGTTTTGCATACCATAGATGCCCTGGAATCCGTGGTCAGCAGTATGGAAATAGAAGATTTGATTATCGCGATTCCGTCTGCCGGCTCGGAGAGGATGCGGCATATTGTGGATATGTGCCAAAAAGCAGATGTTTCTTTTAAAACCATTCCGGACATGGGGGAATTGATTGACGGCAGAATCAGTATCAGTGCCATACGAAATGTCGAATACAGAGATCTTCTGGGAAGAGAACCGGTGACGCTGGACAAAAAGGAGATCGGCGGTTATCTGGGCAAAAAATGCGTACTGGTTACCGGGGCCGGGGGGTCCATCGGTACCGGGTTGTGCCGGCAGATATGCCGGTTTTCCCCTGAAAGGATTGTCCTGCTGGAAAGGGCGGAAAGCCCTTTGTATGAAATCGATCTGGAATTGAGGAAAAATTTTCCCGATGTTGCCGTGATTCCGGTGCTGGCCGATATCCAGAACAAAGCCGAACTGGCCAAAATATTCGGTCAGTTCGCCCCGGAAATTGTATTTCATGCAGCTGCGTACAAGCATGTTCCCATGCTGGAGAATCATCCCTGGAAGGCTGTGGAAAACAATATCTGCGGCACACAAAATCTTGTGGAAGCAACACAGAATGCAGACTGTGACAGGTTTGTATTTGTATCAACCGATAAAGCGGTGAATCCGGCAAATGTCATGGGGGCAAGCAAGCGCATTGCAGAGCTGCTGGTCCAGAAAAAAAATGCCTGTGACAGATCAAGTACACGATTTATGACGGTGCGGTTCGGCAACGTCATCGGTAGTGTGGGCAGCGTGATTCCTCTTTTTAAAAAACAGATCCAGGAAGGGGGACCGGTGACGGTAACCCATCCGGACATGATCCGATATTTCATGTTGATCCCAGAGGCCTGCCAGCTGATCCTCCAGGCCGGTGCCATGGGAAAAGGCGGGGAAATTTTTATCCTTGAAATGGGAGAGCCCGTCAAGATTGATGCAATGGCGCGGGATCTGATCCGGTTTTCAGGATTTGAGCCGGATAAGGACATAAAAATTGTATATACCGGGCTGCGGCCCGGGGAAAAACTGTATGAAGAACTGATGACCGACCAGGAGGGGGTGATCTCCACGGATCACAAAAAAATCAGGGTCCTGAACAGTCATACCGGGGATGTGAGCCATCTGACCTCCAGGCTGGAAGCCTTGAAAAATGCAGCAGAAACCAGAGACGCGGATGGGATAAGAAAGGGGTTGCACCAGATTGTACCGGAATACAATGAAACGGCTGGTTGATTTTTCCATTGCCCTGGTACTGCTCTTTGTCCTGTTGCCGGTGTTTGTGCTGATGGCATTGGTGGTGCGGGTGAAACTGGGATCTCCGTTTATTTTCAGGCAGATGCGGCCGGGATGGAAGGGGCGGCCGTTTATGATGTACAAGTTTCGGTCCCTGACAGATGAAACAGATGAAAACGGCAGGCTTCTGCCGGATGCGGAACGGTTCACCCGGTTCAGTGCCCAGTTGCGCAGATCCAGCCTGGATGAGCTGCCGGAACTGGTGAATGTGTTGAAAGGGGAGATGAGCCTGGTGGGGCCCAGGCCCCTTTTGATGCAGTACCTGGACCGGTATGATGCAGTCCAGGCCAGACGGCACGAGGTCAGGCCGGGCATCACAGGCTGGGCCCAGGTGAACGGCAGAAATGCCGTTTCCTGGGAGGATAAATTCAAGATGGATGTGTGGTATGTTGATCATCATGATTTTCTGCTTGACATGAAGATTTTGCTGATGACCCTGGTGCAGGTTTTCAGGCAGCAGGGCATACACCAGAAAGGGCACGTCACTGCTACAGAATTTATGGGGAACACAAAAGATGAATGACAGATTTGGAAGCGATCCTGCCGAGCCGATGCCCGGCATCAAACAGAATAGTAACTCTGACGAGTTAAGTAACGGTTGGCAATATCCAAAAATCGTTGACGGCAAGCCCACAAAATATCACTGGATTGTGCAGGGGGCGGCGGGATTTTTTCTGGGATATAAAACTGATATCGGCGCGTTTACCTATATCAATGCCCGTGAAGGGGTGGTGATAGAAGATTTTGTTCAGGTGGGATCCCATTGTTCGGTGTATTCGGTATCAACCATCGATGGCAAAAAAGGGCGGGTCTTGTTAAAGAAAAACTGCCGCATCGGTACCCACAGCACGATAATGCCGGGGGTCACCATTGGAGAGAATGCCGTCATAGGGGCCCACAGCTTTGTGAACAAAAACATACCCGATAATGTACTGGCCTATGGCAGCCCGGTCAGAATTGTGAAATCTCTGGAGAAATGAAATGAAATTTGCACCATGGCCGTTTTTTGCAGATGATGAGATCAAGGCGGCGGTTGATGTCCTCACCTCCGGAAAAGTCAACCAGTGGACAGGTAACGCAGTAAACAGGTTCGAAAATGACTTTGCCCGGTATATTGGAACCGACCATGCCGTGGCCCTTGCCAATGGCAGCCTTGCCCTTGATATGGCGCTGATGGCCCTGGATATCGGCACAGATGATGAAGTGATTGTCACGCCCCGGTCATTTGTCGCGTCCGCCAGTTGCGTGGCATTTCAGGGGGCGGTTCCTGTTTTTGTGGATGTGGATCCGGTGAGCCAGAACATTGGCCTTGACACCATTTCAAGGGCCGTCACCCCAAAGACAAAAGCGGTGATTGCCGTAAATCTGGGGGGCTGGCCCTGTGATCTGAAAAAAATCAAATCCTTTTGTGAACAGGAGCGGATCTTTTTGATAGAAGACTGTGCCCAGGCCCATGGAGCGAAATTTGAAGAAAAAATGGCCGGCAGTTTCGGGGACTGCGCTATTTTTTCCTTCTGCCAGGATAAAATCATGACCACGGGCGGTGAAGGCGGCATGCTGGTGACACATAATCCAGATATCTGGAAAAAGGTCTGGAGTTTCAAAGACCATGGAAAAGAGTATGATGAAACATTCTGTCAGAACCATAAACCCGGATTCAAGTGGTTGATACATTGTTTTGGAACGAACGGCAGGATGACGGAAATGCAGGCAGCCATGGGAAGCGTGATGCTCCAAAAACTGGATCGATGGGTAAAAACACGGCGGTCCCATGCGGATCTGCTCACCAATGGTTTCAAAAATATCCCGGGATTACGGGTAACCGTGCCCGGGTCTGCGTATTATCATTCTTATTACAAATATTATGTGTTTATCGAACAGGATGCATTAAAGGGTGGATGGAGCAGGGAGATGGTCATTGATGCATTAAATGATGCAGGAGTGCCGTGTAATACAGGGATCTGCCCGGAAATTTACAGGGAAAAAGCGTTTCAAAAAGGGCTGTACCGGATACAGGGCGGTATAAAGGACAGCAGCGGAAAAGAACGTCTGCCTGTTGCCCGCCGGCTGGGAGAAACATCGATCATGTTCATGGTGCATCCCACCCTGACCCCGGCCGCCATTCATTATGTGGTGGATCAGGTAGAGGGTGTCATGAAACAGGCGGTGTCATGAAGCATGTCCTGCTGTGGACAGCCTGTTTTATGAAGCATGCCTTGCTTTGAAACAGGTTGTGTCATACCATCGGTCTTGCTATGAAATCGGGTTTGCCGGGAAAGCAGCTGGATCATGAAAAAGGATGTGTCATAAGTTTTGCCAGAAACCAATCAAGGGCATAATAAAAGTCCTGCAAAGGCAAACCGTGCATGGACATGGGCCGGTGAGGCCTTCTGGGTTGGATTCGGTCTTATCTCCTCTGTTCTTGCCCTTTTTGCCGGAACCCGGTTTTTAACGCACCTGATGTCCACGGATGAATATGGGAAACTGGCTTTGGCAATCAGCCTTTCGACACTGGCTGTTCTGATTTTCGGGGATCCCATTGGAAAGACGGCGGTGCGCTTTTATTCTTTGTGGTGCAGGGCCGGAAAGCCATATGGATTCATGGAGAATCTGGGAAAATCCATGGTTCTGGCCATGGGGGGCATTGGGCTGTGCTGTATTATTACCATGCTATCCGGCCATTATATCAAAGCTGTTCCAGGCAGTTCTTTTATCCTGGCAACCGGGATTTTTGCCATTCTTCTGATTTTCAACCGGGTGGCAATGGCGCTGGAGGATGCGGCCCGTAAAAGACGGTTCCGGGGGATAATCCAGGGAAGCTTCGAACTGATGCGGTTTGTTTTCGCCATCGGCCTGGTTATCATTTTTGCCCTGCCTGTCGCAGAGATAGTTCTCAGTGGATTTGTATTGGCCGGTATCCTGGTTGTGATTGTTCACGGTATTTTTTTATACCGGCTCTTTTTCCGGGCTCAGCCGGAAAAAAATCCTGCACACCCGGATGTTGAAATGGATAATGCCCGCATGCGCTCTTTCCAGTCGCCGCTGGTTGTGAGCACTATCTGCATCTGGCTGGTTATGATGGCCGAACGATGGGTTTTACAATACTTTGGCCATCCCGGAGATGTGGGCGGTTATGCAGCAGTCTATCAACTGGCATTCGTTCCCATGCTGCTGGTCAGCAATTTTTTGATTCTGCTCATTGAGCCGGTTCTGTACCAGGTGGGGGCGCTGGATGGCAAAACCGCATCTTTCGAGCAGATACAGCGGATCAACAAAACAGCAGCTTTCGGTATTTTATTGTTTTCTGTTGTGTTGTTTATGGGGCTTCTTTTTGCATATCCAATAGTTGGTACTCTTTTACTGGGTGTGGAATTTCGTTCCTACAGCTGGATTTTTCCCTGGCTTTTGTTGGCTGGCGGCTGCTTTGCCGCTGCAAGGCAATTGCTTTTAAAAGTAAGCTATGATATGCGTACCGATCTGCTTGCAATTATATGGGCAGTGGTTGCGGTGGTTGCTGTGGGGGCTTATGTGATCGGGGCTGTCTACTGGCAGTTAAAAGGAATTGTGGTGGCGATTGTTGCTGTTAATATGGCACTGGTTGTATTTTCATTGGTTTTTGTAAATAAACGCAACATCTCACAAATTCAAAAAAAAACACCCGGGGATTGAAAAAGTAAAATGGATAAAGTTCCATTCAAATGGCGTCTCTATTCTTTTTGTCACACATGGAATGGCAAAGCAGCCATGTTGGGCAGGAACGGTGGGAAAAAGGTTTTCTGCATCGGGTTGAACAAGACCGGCACTACCTCGTGGGGCCAGGCCATGAATGATCTGGGGTATCTGTTGGGAAATGAGCGGGCTGCTGAAATTTTTTTTGATGACTGGGTGCAAAAAAAATATTCACGCATATACGGCTTTTGTCGGAGTGCACAAGCTTTCCAGGATGTGCCGTTCAGTCTGCCCGGGATGTACCTGAAGCTGCACCAGCAGTTTTCCGACAGCAGGTTTATCCTTACAATCCGGGATTGTGCACAACAATGGTACCAGTCTGTGACACGGTTTCATGCAAAGGCCTGGTCTGATCAGGGACAGGTCCCGCCGACACCCCGGGATCTGGAAAATGCGGAATATATTTATAAAGGATGGCCGGCCGCATATTGCCGGCAGGTGTTTCAGACGCCGCCGGAAGATCCGTATAACCGGGATATTCTTCTGAGATTTTACAATGACTATGCAGACAGCATCTGTGATTATTTTTCACAATATCCGGAATGCTTTTTACGGATCAATGTGGCAACACCCGGTGCATTAAAAACAATGTGTGAATTTCTTGATACGCCATATCCGGGTGGAGAATTTCCATGGAAAAATCGAACGGCAACATAATCCGGTCTTATGTAGAAAAACCAATGAAGGATATGCCGGTGAAACCTTATGTGAGTGTATGGGTGATCACTTATAACCATGCCCGTTTCATTGGGCAGTGCCTGGACAGTATCCTGATGCAAAAAACCGATTTTTCGTTTGAGATCTGTCTGGGAGAAGATGAATCAAGTGATGGCACACGTGAAATTTGTCAAGACTATGCAAGACGGTATCCTGATATCATCCGTCTTTTTCTCAGAAACCGCAATGATCCTGAACGCATCGGCTGTCAGGGGGTCTGGCAGTTCAATTTTATTCAAACCTTCAGGGCGTGCTGCGGAAAATACATTGCCATCTGTGATGGGGATGATTTCTGGACGGATCCGATGAAATTGCAAAAACAGGTGGATTTTTTAGACCGGCATACCGATTGTTCAGGGTGTTTTCATAAAATTGGAACTGTGGATGAAACCGGGCAAAGCCTTGTTTCGGATATGGGGTATCCGCCCAGGCGCCGGGAAACATACTGCCTGGATTATTTGCTTCGTTACAGCAATTTTTCTCCCATGTTGAGTGTGGTGTTCAGAAACCGCCCGGATATCGCACCGGACTGGATACGCAGGGCTCCGTTCGGGGATATGATTGTTCATGCAGGGAACCTGATTCATGGAGATTACGGATTTATCGACCAGGTTATGGGCAGCTATCGGATTCACTGCGGCGGTCTGGCCAGCGGTTCTTCCCGATTGAACAATGTCATGGTTACCCTGGATGTTTACCGGATGATGGGCAGGTATTATGGGTTGGCGCAAAGGCCTGCATTTCACAAAGGTATACGGGCATTGCAGTGTTCATATCTGGCGGAATGGCTGATGCAGAAAATGTTGCCTGAAGCATTGAAAAAAAGGTTTGACAGGGATTATGGCGTGAAGATACGTTCTTCTATACGCAAAATTTTCTTTTAACATCTCATTTTTACTGTATCAACAAAAAGCGATGAAGGTAAACACAGGAAAGCACATAGATAGGTATAGGGAGAAAATGGCCATTTTTTCATTTGCAAAAAGAACAGCATCAAGGTTGCAGAAAAAAATCGCACCAGGGTTGCAGAAAAGAACCGTATGAAGGTCTTGCATCTTATAAAAACTTCCCGGGGCGCATCCTGGGCCGTACGTCAGATGAGAGAACTGGTGAAGTGCAATGTCGAGGTGCATGTGGTGCTACCGTCTTATTCCGGAAACGCATCAGATTATACCGCTGCAGGTGTAAAGGTGCATATCCTTGATATGGATCTTTCATTGAAATCAGCAGTGAATCTGCCGTTTCAAATACAGCAATTTCAAAAATTACTACAAAAAATCCGCCCGGATCTGGTTCATTCCCATTTTTTTTCCACTACCCTTTTGATGCGCCTGGCAATGCGTAACCATTCCATTCCCAAAATATTTCAGGTGCCCGGACCCCTGCATCTGGAACATGCTTTTTTCAGGACAATGGAGCTTATGCCGGCAGATAAAAACGATTACTGGGTGGCATCTTGTGAATGGACCAAAAAAAAATACCAGTCATTGCTGGTCGATAAAACAAAGGTGTTTCTTTCATATTATGGCACGGATGTGGATAATTTTACCAAAGGGGATAAGGCATACCTTTATAATGAATTGGGGATCTGTAAAAAAACAAAACTGATCGGCCTGGTTGCCTATATGTATCCCCCCAAACCATATCTTGGGCAGAAAAGGGGGCTTAAGGGACATGAGGACCTGATTGATGCGGTTGCCATCTTATTGAATCAAAAATATGATGTTGCTCTGGTGGTTGTCGGAGGGGCCTGGGCAGGCGCTGTTGCCTATGAAAAAGCAGTGATTGCATACGGTAGGCAAAAACTGGGTGACAGGGTGTTTTTTCTGGGAACACGCAGGGATGTGACCCGATTGTATTCCAGTTTTGATATGGCGGTGCATCCCTCGCATTCAGAAAACGTCGGGGGGGCGGTTGAATCCCTGCTGATGAAGATTCCAACTATCACAACCGATATCGGCGGGTTTCCGGATGTGATCAAACACAAACAAACCGGGTTGCTTGCAAAAGCCGCCAATCCGCATGATTTGGCGCAACACATGATGTTTTATCTGGAAAATCCCGGCCTGGCTGAAAAACACTGCCTGAAAGGATATGATCATACCCGACAATTGTTTGATGTAAAAAGGACGGCAGATGAAATAAGAAAAATTTATGCGAAGATTCTTTTGGATACCAAATCTTTTTATAGATCTTCGCAGATAAATTGATTCCTTTTGTACCTAATATTATAAGAAATAGACACAATTCAAATGCTATAAACTATATAGTTGTTGTGATTTTTGACTTGTTTTTTCAATGAAGATGAAGGGAGTGGGTGAAAAAATTATTGCTTGAACAGATCAAATTTTGTATCATTCAGGATAACCATGTTGTACAAGGCAGCATGGTTTTTTTTTCATGGGCAAAGCGTCGGCACAACGTGCCATGCAGGATAAATTAAGATGCATCCAGGTGCAAAAGAGGGTGCAGTGGACAAAGAGGGTGAAGTGGACAGTGTAAAACAATTTCACAGAACATCATTCTGGGTGGTGTCTGTGTTTATGGCGGCAGTGGCTACAGCACTTGGGGCGGTCATTTATTTTGGTCTTGAACAGGTTGCTGCTGCTGTTGCCACAGATGCGGGAAAAACATGGCTGGTAAATGAGATGCCGGCCATGGTTATGCTTTTGCAGGACCGTTTTTATCTGTGGGTCCTGCCGGCGGTGACTGGTATCATCCTGTTATTGGGATGGATTCTCTGGTTCATACTGGGCGTGGTTCTGGCCCCTGTGTTCAAAACCCGGTTACCGGCACAGCCGGCAAAACCGTTGCCCAAAGCCGGAAAAAAAGATTTCCTGGACCAGAAAATTGAACAGGATCGAAGGCAGCGGCTGTTCCTCCACTCCCTGTCTGTTTTGCAGCGAGAAGGCCGGCTGCTGGATTTTTTTGACGAAGACCTGGGCCGGTATGAAGATGACCAGATCGGGGCAGCTGTACGCAGCATCCAGGAGGACTGCAAGCGGGCCATGAAAAAATACATTGACCCCCGGCCGGTGGTGGATTCAAATGAAGGCCAGCCCATAACCATTCCACCCGGGTTTGACATGGATGCCATAACCCTTGTGGGAAATGTGGCAGGAGATCCCCCCTTTGAGGGCATTGTAAAACATCCGGG
>JAIVHE010000217.1:0-2500 GCA_020201255.1 Desulfobacteraceae bacterium | reverse complement strand
GTTTTACGTTCAGGATAACGTTCAATAAGCTCTTTTTGTTCATCAGATATATATTGTCGATGACCAAAATCGTCCCAACATTGTCCTAGTATCTTAGATCCTGATTCTTTAGCTAGTTTATTAGCAGCTAAGATTTTTCTTTCTTTACCTGCTTATTATTTGCATATCGGATCAGATCAGGTCAACAATTATCATATTGTGAGATTTTAATCATTCAAAATTTGATGAAAATCAGATTTTAGTTGTTCAGAAAAAGTCATGAATACCAACGGTAGCCTTGCAATTTCGGCCATCAGGTATGCTCAAGATTAGATAATGATCATTGAGTGGCAATCATTACTCCTCAATTAAATCCTGTTTTGAAATATCACCCCAATTTGACCGGTGATTTAAATCCAGGGGGCTTGACGGCAAGTACGGAACATACCAGTTGATAAAAAACAGCCTCTGCGGTGTTGCCAATGATAAGACCTGAAATCCCAGTGCGGGCAATGGTTCCCATGACCACCAGATCTGCGGACAGATCATTGGCCAGTTGAGGGATCATTTTTTTGGCCGGTCCCTGGATCAGATGAAGCTGAGGATCAATCGCTTTATGTGCAATGGTTTTGCTCCACTCTTTCAATGCAATCCCCAGTGTGGACAGGCCGTTTTTGTGCATCGTCTTTTTTTCCCCAACATACGCGTCCACACTTTCGGCTGAAATTCCCTTTTGTGACAGAAATGTCTGTTCCGCAGAAGCATCCCAGGCATGGGCAAGGTGCAGGGACGCATTGTCGGCCAGGGCAATAGATCCGGCCAGTTCCAGAATGGTCCGGTTGAGATCGTGCTTTGCGGGCATCGGATTGACCGGTTCGATATCAACCGCCGCCAGAACGGTTTTGAACCTGGTTTTTTCAGACGGCTTTATCAGCCATACCGGACAGGGACATTTACGCAGCAGATGCATATCATCACTGCCGAACAGCCGATCCATCCAGTCCGGATCTTCAGCCGGTTTGACAACCAGATCAAAGGATTGGGACAATACCATGCGGATCACTTCCAGAAATCGCTTGCCCGTCACCACTTGTATCTGGATGTCAGTGCCCTGTTTGAATGGCGCAATCAGAGATAACAGAGTCTTGCGGCGGTCCGCTGCCACCTCGGACCTGAGTTCTGCGGCGGACGGGCCGTCCGGCGGCAGTCCAACCGCAGCGGCGATGACTTCATCCGGGATCACATCAACAATCGTCAAAGCCGCCTGGTTATGTTTTGCCAGGAAAACAGCCCTTGCCATGGCCGACGTTTGATTGACACCTGTCTCGTTGACATACAGTATGTTTTTGAACCGCTTCATTTATGCCTCATATTTGTTGGTTGTTGCTACAAAAGGGTTTTGTCTTTCAGGTTTCTGACCACATCCGCTTTTCCGATCACAATGAGGCAGTCGCCGGCCTGTAGTTTTTCTGCTGGATCGATGGCAGTGATTTGTTCTTTGCCCCTGCGGATACCCACCAGGTTGGCACCATAGGTCTGCCGAAATTGCAGTTCCTTCAGAGATTTTCCGGAAATTGAGGAATCATCTGCCACCGTGAGCTCCGCAATTTCAAATCGGTTGACATCAGATGCTGTTTTTTTCATTTCAAGTTGACTGAGCAAGTTTTCCGCATCTTTCAACCCGGTTAGCGGTCCCATGAGCAGCAACCGGTCCCCTGGAAAAACCCTGAAATCCGGACCCGGCTCGTAATAGACACGGCCTCCCCGACTAACGGCCAGCAACGACACACCGGCTGCGGACAATGGAATCTCTTTGATGATTTTTCCGGCGGCAGAGGCGTCGGACCGGATACGGACTTCACGAAAAGAGATGGGCCAGTCAATGGTTTCCGGTAAAAAATCCATTGCATAAGTCAGGGCATCCGCCGCCTGTTCCGTGGCATCTTTAAACGGGCGGAACACCAGGCGGGCGCCGGTTTTTTCATATTCAACCGCTTCCGGATCGGTTGCTGCCGTTACCGCCACCTTGCCCGTGTATCCGTCTTTTTTCAGGTTGTGGATCAACGCCAGGTTCATCTCTTTTGACCGTACTGTGCTGATAACCCAGCCGGTGGTACCCAGGGGCAAGTGCTCATGCATTTCCGGGTCCGCCATATCCCCGTAAATCACCGGCACGCCTTTTTTGCGCCACCGGTCCAAAGCCCCCGGATCAAAGTCGACACCCAGGATGGTTTTCCCACGGCTCAGCAGGTATTCGCCCAGTCCGGTGCCGTAATTGCCCAGGCCCACCAAAATCACATCAACCTTCTGCGGTGTTTTCAAGGTATCTATGGCGGCTTCCCGGTATGGATTCCGGCGTTCAAATATTTTCAACGGGCCTGATAAAAACCTGTACAGAGGGTAAGAATACAGAATCATGTAGGTGGACAGAAAAATCGTCACCACCCCCACCAGGGTGATTAATCCCATAGTCTGTTCCGTAATATGGCCGATACTCAGCCCCAGGGCCGCTACAATCAGG
>JAIVHE010000526.1 GCA_020201255.1 Desulfobacteraceae bacterium | reverse complement strand
GGATTGCTGCCGGCCATCGAGGGCAGCATCCATTTTCTGGGAGAGGACATGCCCCTGGAGTTGAAACACCGCTCCAAAGACAATCTGCGGCGGCTGCAGATGATTTACCAGATGCCGGATACCGCGTTAAACCCCAAACAAACGGTGCGGCGGGTGATCGGCCGGCCCCTGGAATTTTATTTTAACATGCATGGCAAAAAGGCAGATGACAGAATCAGAGAACTGCTGTCCAATATTGAACTGGAGCCGGATGCCTATATCAACCGCCTGACCACGGAACTGTCCGGCGGAGAAAAACAGCGCATCTGCATTGCCCGGGCCCTGGCAGCCAGGCCGGATCTCATCATCTGTGATGAGGTCACCTCCGCTCTGGACCAGCTGGTGGCGGAAGGTATCCTGGACCTGCTCCAGGATCTGCAGAACAAAACCAATATATCCTATCTGTTCATCACCCATGACCTGGCAACGGTCAAGGCCATTGCAGACAAGATCGTGATCATGCTCGAAGGCAAGATCATTGAACAGGGGGCGAAAAAAGAGGTGCTGACACCACCGCACCATGAATACACGGACAAGCTGCTGTCATCCATACCGGAAATGGACCCGGACTGGCTGGATAACCTGCTGGACGAACGGCTGGATTCCTATATATGATGATGGCGTATATAGCTGTTAGCTTTTAGCTCTTAGCTGTTAGCTAACAGCCAATGGCTAACCGCTATAGTGCCGGTCACATGATTTGATACGTGTGGTAATAACATTACGGTATACGCCGTATCAGTTTTTTATAACCTGAACGATAACAGCTAACAGCTAATCGCTAACCGCTAAAAGCTAACAGCTAAAAGCTAACCGCTAACCACTAACAGCTAACCACTAACCAAGGAGACCCGAACTATGAGCCAATTAACCCATTTGACCGATCTTTTTAAGGAAAACAAGATTTCCCGGCGCCAGTTTATTGCCCAGGTATCTGCCCTGGGGCTTGCCGCTGCCGTATCCCCGGCCCTTTTGCCCACAGACCTGATGGCAGCCACCCCGAAAATGGGCGGGCTGTTCCGCCAGGCCATGACCGGCGGCGCCACATCCGATTCCCTGGATCCCGCCACCCTGCTGGCCAGTTTTCCCATCAATGTGTCAAGCCAGGTGAGCAACTGCCTGGTGGAGATTGATAACAATTTTCAGCCGATTCCGGAACTGGCCGAATCCTGGGAATCTTCCAAAACAGCCGACAAATGGACATTCAAGCTGCGCAAAGGGATTGAATTTCACAACGGCAAAACCTTTACCGCCAGGGATGTGGTGTTTTCCATCAACCACCACCGGGGGGAAGAATCCAAATCTGCGGCCAAACCATTTTTGAAAAGCATCACCGATATCAAGACAGACGGTGATTATGAAATCACCTTTGAACTGGCCGAAGGCAGTGCAGACTTTCCGTTCATCATGGGGGATTACCATCTGCGGATCTATCCCGAGGGCACGGCCGGGGATGACTGGGACAAGGGTATCGGTACCGGTCCCTTTATTCTGGAATCCTGGGAACCCGGGGTCCGTGGCTTGACAAAGCGCAATCCTAATTATTTCAAACCAGACAAACCCTATTTTGCCGAGGTGGAAACCCTGGCCATCACCGATGTGAATGCCAGGAGCAACGGCCTGAAAACCGGGCGCCTGGATGCCATTGACCGGGCAGATGTGAAAACCGTTCACCTGCTCAAACGCGTTCCGGACATTAATGTCACAGCCAACAACAGCACCATGCACTATTCTTTTCCCATTCTGGTGGACAAGGAGCCCTACACTGATGTAGATGTGCGAACCGCCTTGAAACTGGTCTGTGACAGAGAAGAGACCATGCTTCTGAACTGGAACAAAGAACCTATGATCCGGACAAAGCAAAATTTCATATGAAAAAAGCCGGTAAACTGGACCACACCTTTAACCTGCGTGCGTCTGATGCCGCATTTTCCGGTGCAGTGGATGCTGCCATGCTGTACCAGGAAAGTGCCAAAAAAGCCGGTATCAAGATCAAGGTTGTCAGGGAGCCCAGTGACGGCTACTGGAACAATGTGTGGACCAAAAAGCCGTGGTCTGCGTGCTACTGGAGCGGCCGGCCCACAGAGGATATGATGTTTTCCGTGGCCTATGCAGACGGGGCGCCCTGGAATGATACCCGCTGGTCCAATGACAAATTCAACAAACTGCTCAAAGAGGCAAGGGCTGAGCTGGACCAGGCCAAACGCCGGCAGATGTATGTGGAAATGCAATCCCTTGTCAGAGATGACGGCGGTGCAGTGGTCCCCATGTTCAACCAGATCGTGGAAGCCCATAACAACAAACTGGAACATGGTCCCATTTCCGCCCACATGGAAATGGACGGCCATAAAAACACCGAACGCTGGTGGTTTGGCGCGTAAAAAAATGCCGGATGCCGGAAAAAACCGGTGGGTAAAGACATAAGGATTTCCCGATCCGGCTTTTATATCTGCGGCCCTGTCTCCTTTTCACCTTTGGGGGGCAGGGCTGCTTTGTTTTTGTGCAGGCCCTGGTGCAGGGCTGCCTTGGCCAGAAAATGGGCGCTCACCGGGGCGGTGATGAACAAAAACAAGGTGATCAGCACCTCGTGAAAACTGATGCCCTCCCCATGGAAAGAAAAATAGATGGCAGAGGCAATGGCCATGCTCCCCACCCCCAGTGTTGTGGATTTGGTGGGACCATGGAGCCGGGAAAAAAAGTCGGGCAGCCGATAGGAGCCAATGGATCCGGCCATGGCAAAAAACGCCCCCACCACCAAAAAAAACGACACCAGCAGTTCAATAAAAAATATCATCTTTTTTCCTTTTTACAAAAGCCATCAGTACTCAAATATCATCTTCCAAAAAACAATTACAAATTTTTCCCTGCGCGGACTAAAAGCTAACAGCTAACAGCTAAAAGCTCTCAAGCTTTATTGCGCCCGCCAGGGCATGGGTGTCATTCCAGTATATCCCCGCGCATGAGAAATTTGCTGGTGGCTACGGTGCCGATGAATCCCATGACAGCAATGATCAGGGCCGCCTCAAAATAGACGGCGGAACGAAAATACACGCCCGTCAGGATAAACATGGCAATGGCATCGATGTACATGGTGTCCAGGGCCAGTATCCGGTCTAGAAGGGTGGGGCCCTTGAGCAACCGGTACAGGTTCAGCAGCTGGGCCGCCGTCAGCATGGCAAAGGCGACGGGGATGGCGATACTCAGCATGAAAATATCTCCTTTAAAGGGGCTTCATAACGGGTTTTAATGGTCTGAATAGCAAGTGCTTCATCGGCCACGTCCAGACCGTGGACAATCAGGGTCTGCCGGTCATCACTGACTTCCGCGGACACGGTGCCGGGTGTCAGGGATATCACGCTGGCCAGGATGGTGATCACCATGGGGTCCTGTGTGTCCAAAGGGATTTCAAGGAACCGGGGCCGCAGCCGGGAGATGTCCGGTAAAAGAAACAGGCGCACCACCGTGATATTGGCGACAATCACATCAGTTACAAAAGTGATGAAAAAAAAACGGAACAGCAAAAAAGGTTTTGAAATCTTCGGCCGTTCCGGCCAGAACCGGTTGGTGAACCAGGGAATGGCAATGCCCAGCAGCGTGCCCAAAAGCAGATGACCAAAGGTGATGGTATTCACCAGAAGCAGCCAGATAATGGCCAGCACCAGGGTCATCAAAGGATGGGGCAGCCAGCGGTTTCCAGGGATGGGGGATTTTCGGTATGCAGGCATTATTCACCTCCGAAAGGATAGAGCAGTGGAAGGGACCGGTCCGGTCCCAGTACCGCCTCGATATAGTGCACCGGGTTGATGACATGGTCGGCGGCGGCAAAGGCAAATTCCGTGATCATTCCGCCGAAAATGACCAGCAGCGGGCTGATGACCAGCAGGAGGGCAGCCGGGAACACATCTGCAGGCGAATAGACAGGGACATGGTTCTGTGCGGTTTTTCGGCTGTTCCCCGTGTCATCCGCCGGGAGCAGTTTCCAGAAGATGACGCTGCCGGTCCGTCCCAGGGCAATCAGGGTCAAAAGCCCCCCACCAAGCACCAACCCCCAGATCCATGGGGCTCCGGCACTGTCTTTGACTGTCGTGAGCATCATCACCTTGGCGACAAATCCGCTCAACGGCGGCAGGCCGCCAATGGCCACGGCAGCCGTCAAAAACAGCAGTCCC
>JAIVHE010000525.1 GCA_020201255.1 Desulfobacteraceae bacterium | reverse complement strand
TCTTTGTTGAACGCGGCTTAGAGTTTCTTCGTTCATGCGGGCGCATTGGAGCTATTACGTCACGTACCTGCTTTTTTCTTTCCAGTTTTCAAAAATGGCGTGAGGCGGTTGTATTAGGAACGGGTAAGCCTGAAGTTATGGCAGACTTGGGTTATGGTGTGATGGATGATGCGATGGTGGAAGCAGCCGCGTATGTGCTAATCAAAAATTTTGATAAAACGACTACTAAAACGACATTTATCCGGTTGCTTACCGATAAGGAAAAAGCTGATAACTTACTCGCTTTGTGTTATGCTTTTCGTAAAAGAAAACCTAATGATGACCATATATTTCAGGTGTTTCCTGATTCATTCTTAGATGTGCCTGGTGCACCGTTCGCTTATTGGGTTAGTGATGCTGTCAGAGAAGTATTTCAGAAATTCCCTGCCTTTGAGTCAGAAACACGAACAGCACAACACGGTGGATCATCAAAAGATGATTTTAGATTTTTGAGGACATATTGGGAAAATTCGATAGGTATTAATCAATGGACTCTTTTTGCAAAAGGGGGAGCCTTTTCGCCATATTATTCCGATATTTATTTGTCAATAAATTGGAAAAATGATGCATGTGAATTGGAAGCAGCAATTTTAAAAAAATATCCATATCTTGGCGATTCTGCTAATTGGGTGTTACATCGTGAGTGTAAATATTTTTCTCCTGGTTTAACTTGGCCACGACGTACAAATGGACTTAGTTTTAGAGTCCTGCCGCAAAATTGCATTTTTGCAGACAAAGGTCCGGCAGTATTTGTAGAAGGTAATTCTCCTAACACCCTGTTGGCGTTATTGGCCTTGATTAACAGCAAAGCATTCGGATTGCTTGTTTCAGTCCAGTTGGCGCGTACTGAGTTGGCACAATCTTTTGAGGTAGGCATTATTCAAAAGACACCCATTCCCTCTTTGCTATCCGACCAGGAAGAGAAACTTGCAAGACTGGCAAGGCGTGCTTGGTCGCTACAGCGATCTTTAGACACCCATGAAGAAATTTCCCATGCGTTTATTCTGCCCGAGATATTGCTTGCCCGAAGGAGCAACTTTGGCCTTACTCAAATAGAGTTTGAACTATCAGAGATTCAGAAAGAAATTGATGAAATTGCTTTTAACTTATATGGTTTTTCAAAAAAAGACTGTTTGGTTGCATTACAATGGCAAAAAGCAGAAGTTAATGAAAAGGGTGGTGAGGATGGACGGAAAAACGATCCATCTGCGCCAATAAATAGAAATCAGACTGCTCATGTCCTGAGCTGGGCTTTGGGTGTCGTTTTTGGGCGTTTCGATATTTTGCTTGCCACCGGAGAACGGTCTATTCCTGAAGAACCGGAACCCTTTGACCCTTTGCCGTTGATTAGTCCGGGAATGCTTCCTAAAAATAGAAATCCGTTTATCAGACATTGTGGAATTCTGCCGGAGGATTTAGATCATCCAAACAATCTTTCCAGGATGCTGGAAAAAGTTTTGTTTCACATAAAGTTGGAGTTTTCTACTAACATATCGCATTGGCTCCAACGGGATTGTTTTGATTGGCATCTGAAACGTTATAGCAAAAGCCGGCGCCAGGCACCCATCTACTGGCCCCTGCAAACCCCATCCGGTTCATACACCCTGTGGGTTTATTACCACTGTCTGACGGATCAAATCCTGTATATCTGTGTCAATGACTTTGTGGAGCCGAAACTCAAAACCGTCACGGATGACCTGACTGCCCTGCGCAACCAAACGACCCGCAGCAGTGCCGAAGAAAAAGAATTGGCCAGGCTGTCAGACCTGGAAAGTGAACTCAAGGATTTTCGCGATGAGCTGTTGCGCATTGCCGGATTCTGGAAACCCGACCTGAATGACGGGGTGCAGATTACGGCCGCTCCGCTGTGGAAACTGTTTCAGCACCGGCAATGGCAGAAAAAACTCAAAGACACCTGGGAAAAAATGGAATCCGGGGAGTATGACTGGGCACATCTGGCATGCAGCATCTGGCCGGAACGGGTATTGCGCAAATGCCATACAGACAGAAGCCTTGCCATTGCCCATGATGTGGAAAACGATTTTTGGGAAGAAATTGAAGTCCCGGTCATCCGCCGGGGAAAAGACACTGGCAAGACCAAACTGGAATGGCAGCCCAAACCATTGACGGAAGACCGGTTGCAGGAACTGATCCATCAGAAAATGGCAGCCATGCGATCCTCTCATTGAGATGGAGACAACAACAGATGAATACTGAAAAAAAAGAAACAAAGAAACAAGGGATCCCCCGCATCGAATCACTGAAAGTGGAAAACTTTCGGGCACTGAAAAAAGTGTCCCTTGATAAACTCACAC
>JAIVHE010000524.1 GCA_020201255.1 Desulfobacteraceae bacterium | reverse complement strand
ACCAGCTGCTGGTGAGGCTTGATGGCCGTCAGATACAGGCCAGATTGTCACAGGCCCGGCAATCCTTGAAAACAGCTGTTTCCCAGAAAGAGCAGGCCCGGCAGTCGGTTCATGCGGCTGAAGCGGTATTTGCCCAGGCATCGTCCGCTTATACACGGACAAAAGGGTTTTTTGAAGCAGATGCGGCAACCGAACAGGATCTGGAGCAGGTCCGCTCCAACTACCAGCAGGCCAAAGCCGGATTAAAGCGGGCACAAGACGGTGTCGCAGGTGCGTTGGCCGGGGTTCGAATGGCCGAGGAAATGGTTTCAGAAGCACAAATTGCCATGGGCTATACCGGCATTACGGCCCCGTCCGATGGCAGCATATTACAGCGGCTGATAGACCCCGGTGATCTGGCCATGCCTGGAAAACCACTGCTTTTGATCCGCACTGCAGGCGGTCTGCGGCTGGAAGCCCATGTGCGCGAAAGCCTTATCAATGCGGTTCATCCTGGATCAATATTTCCAGTGGAGCTGGTTACCTTGCAGCAAACCGTGGATGCTGAGGTCAATGAAGTAATTCCCTACGCAGACCCCCAAACCCGGACCTTTCTGGTCAAAGCGGTGCTGCCGGACCTGCCGGGGTTGTATCCGGGCATGTACGGTAAGCTGCATATTCCGCTCCAGGACCTGGATCTGATTCTGATACCGCACCAGACAATCGCCCGGGTCGGACAGCTGGAAATGGTTTCGGTGAAAACAGCCGATGGCTGGCAGCGGCGGTATATTAAAACCGGAAACAGGTATGAAGGCAAAATGGAGGTTTTGTCCGGCCTTTTTGGCGGGGAAATACTGAAAGTAGAGGGGTCAGGGAATGACCAATAATGATGACGTTCCCAAAGGGCTTATTCCCGGAATCGTAAAACCGTTTCTTGCCGGTAATCCTGCCATCATTCTTCTGATCGTTTCCCTGTGTCTGGGAGCTGCAGCCATTATGATCACACCCCGGGAGGAAGATCCCCAGATCATCGTCCCTCTGGCTGATATTTATATTCAGGTTCCGGGCGCGGCCCAGGAAGAGGTCGAAAAGCTGGTCGCTACGCCCCTGGAACACCTTTTGTGGCAAATCGACGGAGTGGAATATGTCTATTCCATGTCACAAAAGGGGCTGGCAATTGTGACGGTACGATTTTATGTGGGCGAAGACAGGGAAGATTCTCTGGTAAAACTGCATAATCAGATTAATATGCATATCGATCAGGTGCCGCCGATTGTCCGCGGCTGGGTGATCAAGCCCGTGGAAATAGATGATGTGCCCATTGTGGATCTGACCCTGTATTCAAGCAGATATGACGACCATGAACTGCGCCGCATCGGCGAGGAAGTGTTGTGGCGGCTTTCACAAATCAGAGATATTTCCCGCAGTTTTATTACCGGTGGCAGGCATCGGGAAGTCCGGGTGGAGCTTGTGCCTGAAAAAATGACCGGATATAATATTTCTTTGCTTCAGGTTCACCATTCCCTTAAGGCCGCGGATGTGGCCGTGACTGCCGGTCATATTGATCAGTTTAACAAAAACGTTGAGGTCGGCACCAATTTCTTTGTTCAATCTATGGATGATGTTGCGCAATTGGTGGTGGGCGCACACCAGGGAAGACCGGTTTACCTGCGCGACCTTGCCCGGATTATTGACGGTCCGGCCGAGGTGGAACACTATACCCGTATCGGTCACTCCTACAGGTATCGCAAGGACGCTCAGATGCAGGATCAGCCTCTGGAATATCCTTCGGTAACGCTTTCTTTGGCCAAAAAACCCGGCACCAATGCAGTGGATGTCTCCAAAAATATCCTGTCCCTGCTGGATGTATTGCAAAACAATATCATTCCTGAAGATGTCAAGGTGGAAGTGACCCGAAATTACGGTTACAATGCCCAGGAAAAGGTAAATAATCTGCTTACCTCTCTGGGGTTTGCCGTGTTTACAGTGGTGGTGCTGCTTGCATTCACACTGGGCTGGCGGGAGGCCATGGTGGTGGCTGTGGCGGTTCCGGTGAGCTTTAGTCTCGCGCTTTTTGTGAATTATCTTTTCGGGTATACCATCAACCGGGTGACCCTGTTTGCCCTGATTCTTTCTCGGTAATCATGTCCACCATTGCCATTATTATTTCTTTTGTTCCGCTTTTTTTTATCACCGGCATGATGGGTCCTTATATGGCGCCCATGTCGGTCAATGTGCCGCTGACCGTTATTTTTTCCACAATTTGCGCCCTGACCATCGTTCCATGGATGACCTATGCGCTGTTGAAAAATCATTCGGTCCCGGAGAAACCATCATCAGAAGGGGAAAAAAAGGGGGCCCTGACATGGATTTTTAAAACCTACCGCAAAATAGTGACCCCGTTTCTGGAATCCCGGTTCAGACGGTATCTATTGCTCATCGGTATTATTGTGCTCATGGCTTTTTCTGTTTCACTGGTGTTTTTTCGGGCGGTCCCGTTGAAAATGCTGCCTTTTGACAACAAAAACGAATTCCAGGTGGTGATTGATATGCCGGAGGGAACAACCCTTGAGTCCACCGATGCCGTGGCCCGGGAGTTTGAGAATTATCTGCGGCAGGTCAGCGAAGTTACCAATTTCACCACATACGTGGGCACGGTTTCTCCGATGGATTTCAACGGCATGGTCCGGCATTACTACTTGCGACAGGGACCGCATCTGGCGGATATCCGTGTGGATCTGGCGTTGAAGGGAGAGCGGGAACAGCAGAGTCATGCAATTGTTTTGCGGGTAAGAAATGATCTGATGGAGATTGCCAACCGTAACAATGCCCGGATACAGATCGTGGAAGTGCCGCCGGGACCGCCGGTTCTGGCTACCGTTGTCGCCGAAATTTATGGCACGCCCAATCAATCCTATGATGACCTGGTATCGGCAACGGATCATATCAAGCAGATTATGGAACAAGAACCCAATGTAGTGGATATTGATGATATGACCGCCATGCCACATGAAAAGATGGACGTTTTTGTGGATCAGGAAAAAGCTGCGTTGCACGGCATCTCGACAATGGCCATTGTCAATGCCTTACGAATTGCCGTTGCCGGAGATTCTTCGGCCACCGTACATATGTCCGGGGAACGGCAGCCGCTTTTTATCAGACTGATTCTTCCCCGTAACAGCCGAAGCAGCAAGACGTCACTGACCCAGATTCCCATGGCAACACCGGATGGAAGCATGGTGCCCCTGGCGGAACTGGTCACGTTTCAAAACACACCCAATGCCCAGACCATTTATCACAAAAATCTGGATCGGGTAGTGTATGTGCTGGCGGAAGTTGCGGGCCGGGCACCGGCCTATATTCTGATGATCATTCAGACCAATTCCTTTTTTATGCCGATTCTGATTATGATGGCCATACCGCTCACTCTCATCGGCATTATGCCGGGTTTCTGGCTGCTGAACATCGTTGCCGGGGACATGGTGGGCGGATATCAGAATATGATTTTTTTCACCGCTACCAGCATGATCGGCATGATCGCTCTGGGCGGCATCGTCATCCGAAATTCACTGGTGCTGATTGAATTCATCCAAGCTTCACTCAAAGAAAAAATGCCCGTTAAAGAAGCGATCCTCCAAAGCGGTGCGATTCGCATGCGGCCCATTGTGCTGACCGCGCTTACAACGGCCCTGGGGGCTTGGCCGATTACGCTGGATCCTATTTTTTCCGGCCTGGCCTGGGCGCTCATCTTTGGGCTGTTTGCATCAACACTTTTTACGCTTCTGGTCGTACCGGTCACGTATTATGCCGTTTACGGCCAAAAATTTGAAGAGAACCGGTAAACAGGGGACCCAGAAATACATCACCGGCCGCTTTGCTACCCCTTTGAAATATGATTATACACCGCCCTTATTATTTCCATGCCACTTTCTCTTTTATGACCTCTTCGGACAATGGCTTCGGCCGGTGCTTCAGTTTTTACAGAGCCAGGGGATAGGTAAGTTTGATGCTCGTTCACTCCAGCACATCCGTGATCTTGCTGTTTTGTGACCAAGACACCACAGGAGGACGATCGAAAACATCTCAATGCTTATGGCAAATATCCAGAGGCGTGAACAAAGATCTTGACAAACCGGTTGATAATGATATTTCTAAAGCAAAAAAAGGCTGCTCTGGTTCCACCTGGAAAAGTGACACTGGCTGCATGCAGGATTACGGCTGCAAAATGATCATACAAAGGATGATGCATGGCTGAAAAGCCCACCTATGAAGCATTGGCGGTCCGGTGCAAGGCATTGGAAAACCAGACCGGTCAGCTTGCACGCATGAAAGAGGACCTGCAGCAGAAACTGCGTGAAATGACGTTGCTGAAAACCCTTGGAGATCAGATCAGCAAAAACGTTTCCTTTCATAAAGTCGCCCAATCTGCCGTAGAAGGCATCTTTGATATCATGACCGCTGACCTGGTGCTCCTCTTTTCCAGAAAAGAGGAGCGCCTTATCCTGGTTGCCCAGAAATATGCTGACCAGCGCTTCCGGCACCAGGTCAAAGGCCCCCACAAAGTGGGGCAGTGCCTTTGTGGCCTGGCAGTGAAAACCAGGCAGGCCATTTATGTCACAGATATCCATACAGACGTCAGGTGCTCCTGGGAAGAATGCAAAAAAGCCGGCCTGACATCCTTTGCCGCCATACCTCTGCGCACT
>JAIVHE010000216.1 GCA_020201255.1 Desulfobacteraceae bacterium | reverse complement strand
ATATGACGATTTCCAAGCTTGCCAGGAAGATGGGGATATCCCGTAATACTCTCAAAAGATGGATCCATTTTTTTAAAAACACTTTTCCTGTAAGCGTTCAATGGAAAAAAATCCGGGGCAGTGTGTCATCTATTGTAAAAAATGACTGCCTTCCCGGCAATCTGATCAATTCCTATCTGAAGCAACAATCAAACATCGAAAAAGCGTTGATATCCTGTCTGAAGTTTTTATCCCAAGGCGGTGAAATTTCACAAAAATTAAGGCACGGATAATTTCACGCAGAAGATGGGCATGGCTTTGGCGATTCAGCTGTACTATCAAATAGACTGGAATTTTTATCAGCATTTTGTTGACAATTTTAACTTAAAATTGAAAGGATCCGGCCTATGAACAGTAAAAACCAAAGCCCAATTGATAAATGGGCTTTATTTCGCTTTTCAGTCGTTGGCGGTTTGCTTGCAAACCCGCCAGCCAAGGGAGAGTTGCGCAAGAAGTTAGAGAAACTCTCCCGTCAGATTTACACCCATCCCATTACGGATGAAACAACGGTATTTCATTTTTCAACCATTGAAAGCTGGTATTACAAAGCCAAAAATGCCCAGGATCCAATTATTGCTTTGGGACGGAAAGTCCGTTCAGACTACGGTGGTTCAATCATGTTCACGCCTGAACTTATTCGGATGCTGGGTCGACAATACAGAACCTATCCCGGCTGGAGTTATAAGCTTCACGCCGATAATTTTGCTGCAGAGATCCAGGAGAAGAATGATTCTGTGCCGATCCCTTCCTATGCAAGTGTCAGAAGACGGATGGTTGAAAGAGGGTGGACCAAAAAAACATCGCCAAAGAAAAATCAGACAGCTGGTATGAAAACTGCCGCACAGCGGTTCGAAAGCCATGAAATTCGTGGATATGAAGCAGAATATATCCACGGCCTCTGGCATCTGGATTTTCATGTATGCAGTCTGCGGGTGGTGGATGCCGACGGCCACTGGCACACGCCCAAAGCGTTGTGTATTCTGGATGATCATTCCCGTTTGTGCTGCCACATTCAATGGTATTTAGGTGAAACAACCCAGGATTTGATTCACGGATTGACCCAGGCATTTTTCAAAAGGGGGCTTCCCAGGGCACTGATGACGGACAACGGTGCTGCCATGACTGCCCATGAGTTTTGCAACGGGCTCAAAAAATCAGGAATACTTCATGAAACGACACTGCCTTACAGCCCATATCAAAACGGTAAGCAGGAAGCTTTTTGGGGTACACTTGAAGGTCGCTTGATGGCCATGCTGACCCGGGTAGATCCTTTAACCTTGGAATATCTCAATCACAGCAGTCAGGCCTGGGTTGAAATGGAATATAACAAAACCAAGCATCGTGACATCGGCACGTCTCCTTTTCAACGCATGATTGAAAGCAAGGATGTTTCCAGGCCGGCACCGGGTGAAGAACAAATGAGGTTCTCCTTTACGGTCTGCGAATCCAGAAAGCAGCGAAAATCTGACGGTACCGTATCCATAAACGGAATAAGGTTTGAGATCCCTTCCCGATTCCACCATATCTCGCAATTGTATGTCTGCTTTACCAATTGGGATAAGTCCATAGCCTGGCTCATGGACCAAAGAACAGGCAAAAAAATTGCGTCCATCTATCCCCAGGACAAAATCAAAAATGCTTCAGGAAAACGAAAGCTTAAATCCAGACCTGAACATACCATCCTGCCGGATGAAACATTGAAAGAATCCGAGCCCGCATTATTAAGAAAACTGATGGCCGAGTATGCCCAAAGCGGCATGCCGCCAGCCTATCTTCCCAAAGGAGAATCATGAACGACAAACAACTTCTGGCCTATTACGGCCTTAAATGGAACCCCTTTTTGCCCAGTATCCCTGTTGAAGCTTTGTGGCATCCTCCCCAGATGAGCAGTTTTATTTTTCGTCTTGAGAACATGACCATGAACGGAGGATTTGCCCTGATCAGTGGAGAACCCGGCCTTGGCAAATCCAAGACCCTGCAGATCATTTCCCACCAGCTCAATAAACTGGACGAGGTGATTGTAGGAGTGATGGAACGTCCCCAAAGCAGTGTCAGCGACTTTTACCGGGAAATGGGAGCTTTGTTCGGTGTCAATTTAAGTCCTGCCAACCGGTACGGCGGGTTCAAGGATCTTCGGGATCGCTGGAAAAATCATGAAAAAACAACCTTATTCCGGCCCATCCTGCTCATAGATGAAGCCCAGGAAATGCTGACCGGATGTTTAAACGAATTGCGTTTGTTAAACAGCGTTGATTTTGACTCTCAGAATCTATTGACCACCGTGATTTGTGGTGACGACCGAGGAGAACAATATGAGTATTTATGATGACCCGGACATAACATTGGAAGAAATCACCATGGAATTAGAATATCTTATCCGAGACATGATCCTCACCGGACTTAAAAGCGTGAGTATGGAGTATCGGGCCTTCAGGCAGTTCCAAAAGGAAAAGCAGTCAGAAGATAGCCCTATAGACTGTGACGAACGGTTCTAAACAACACACGCCCGGACCTCAAAGTCCGGGCCCATCTCAATGGAAAGGATTTTATGGAAAATAGGCAATTACTTTAAAAACCGCTTCAGCCTGGCGGTCCTCGATGAAACAACAGGCAGATGGCCTATCTCACCTTCCCCTAAAAATATTCCCTATCTTAAAGCTGAAAATGCCAGCGGCAGACACATCCTGCTCAAACCCGATCCTGTCATCGAGTCTTACTATTTTCTCGCAGACGATTTGAATATTGACCTGATCATCCGACATCATCAATCCGGCCCCGATTTTTTTAAACCCGGAAGAATGGTTATAGAAACCTCCCCCGACAATTATCAGGTCTGGATTCACAGTGCCCGCCCATTGAACCTTGCTGAAAAACGGTATTGGCTGGATAAACTGCACAGTGATCCCGGCGCAGACCCCAAAAACCGATGGGGCAGATGCCCCGGGTTCAGAAACAGAAAAACAAAGCACAGAATGGCTTCAGGACAATACCCACTGGCAAAACTCATATGGGTTGACTGGAATCGTCAAGCGGACATCCCGAACATTGAGTTGTCTTCACGCTCAAAAAGGCCTTTTTCCCATCAACCCCGGGGGGGAGTGTGTCATAAAGAGAATCTTACCCGATCCCTTTATAATAAAGGCAATGAATCTGCTACTGATTTTGCATATGCTTTGGCCCTTTACCGAAGAGGATTTACCAGAACTGAAATCTACAATCGCATTGTCGAGGAAAGGCAGGATTGGAGTAACCATGCCTGCTCTCGGAAAAGAACACAATATCTGAACAGGACGTTGCTTAAAGCTGAGGAAATTATCGGCTAAAATATGAGGCTTCCCAATTTCATATGGCACCTTGATTTACCGTTAAAACTTGTCCATGGATTTTCGTGATCGCTCTCACTGTTACGATAACGAGGGCGACGTCATTTCCCCCTGCCCTCAGCCTTTAGACCAATTTTACGGGCAGGATGCATG